>JAIPEX010000071.1 GCA_021736945.1 Halanaerobiales bacterium
AGCACAAGGCATGAAGCATTTAAAGTTATGGAAATTAAAGATACTTTAGATGAGACAATCAATGAAATAAAAGATTCAACAGGAAAAGAACCAACAATAATTACTACCAGTGCCCAAAAAAGCGCAGAAACTATATCTTTTAAAAATCTTAGAGAAAAGATGCAAAAAACAAATAACCCTTATCTTATAATATTTGGAACAGGCTGGGGGTTAACAAAAGAAGTTATTGAAAAATCTGATTATCTTTTAGAACCAGTAAAAGGTAAAACAGATTATAATCATCTTTCGGTCAGAAGCGCTGCCTCCATTATTATGGATAGGCTTCTGTCCTAGAAACTATTAATCTATTACACAGTACGAAAGGAGGTAGACTGATGAATATTATCGACAGTATAAATAAAGAAAACATGCGAGACGATATTCCTGAATTTATAGCAGGCGATACAGTCCGCTTACAAGTAAAAGTTGTAGAAGGTGGGAAAGAAAGATTACAGCAGTATGAAGGTGTTGTAATTTCCAGAAAAGGAAGTGGAGTTACAGAGACCTTTACTGTAAGGAAATTTTCCCATGGTGTTGGGGTAGAAAGAACATTTCCAGTCCACTCCCCAAAAATACAAAAATTTGAAGTATTACGTAAAGGTGATGTAAGAAGAGCTAAATTATATTACTTAAGAAATAGAAAAGGTAAGAAAGCAAGGATTAAAGAGAAAAAAGAAAAAAGAAAGTAGTAAATTATTAAAGGGTGAGGGGTTTTATCCAGCACCCTTTATTTAATTTTAGGAGTGAATTTGATGAATATATTTCCCGGTCATATGGCCAAAGCTAAAAGAGTTTTAAAAGAAAATTTAAAGAATGTGGACCTTGTTATTGAAGTGTTAGATGCTAGAATCCCTTTTTCCAGCCATAATAAAGAATTAAAAGATATAATAAAAGAAAAGATTGTTGTTTTAAATAAAAAGGATTTAGCTGAACAAAAATATACTGACCAATGGAAAAATGTAATTGAAGAAACTTTACCATGTGTTAAAATTAATTCAGTAAAAAAATCTGGAATAAATAAGCTAAAAAAACAAATGGAAGAAAAGCAGGAACAAATTAATCACAAAAGAGTTGAAAAAGGGATCAACAAAAGACCTGTTAGAGCTATTATTATTGGAATCCCCAATGTTGGGAAATCTGCTTTAATCAATGCCCTCGGAGGTAAATCATCAGCTAAGACTGGTAATACCCCAGGTGTTACAAGAGGTAAACAGTGGATAAAAGTTTCTGAAAATATTGAGCTATTAGATATGCCCGGTATTTTGTATCCTAAAGCTGAAGATGAGGATATTGCATATAAATTAGTATTAACTGGAGCTATTGATTTAAAAAAGGTTGATACTGAAAATGCTGCCTATAAACTTTTAAAGTATTTAAAGGAATTAAATAGATTAGATGCAGTAATTGATTATTATGGAATTGAAGTTTTTGAAAATGAACATCCTTATGATATTCTCCCTAAAATTGGAAGAAAAAGAGGCTGTTTAATGACCGGAGGCAAGATTGATCGTAATAGAGCAGCAACTTTATTAGTTAATGATTATCGAGATGGTGAATTAGGTAAAATTTCTCTTGAAAAACCTGGGAGTGCTAACTATGAATTTTGATGAAATGACAATTAAGGAAATAAAAAAATATATTAATAAGTTTGATGATATTGAAAAGATAGATAATGGTATTATCGAAAAACTTGCCAAAGACTCACGAAAAGGCGTTCAAAATATCTGTGAAAAGATAAAAAGACAGAAATCTAAACGTGAAGATAAAATAAAACAGTGGCATGAACAAAATAAACACGTGAATTTACTAAAAGAAAAAGGTTATGAGTTAATAGCTGGTATTGATGAAGCAGGCCGGGGACCTTTGGCTGGTCCGGTAGTTTCTTCAGCAGTTATATTAGACAACTCCAACCCTATACTTGGCTTGACTGATTCAAAAAAGATAAGTCAATCTGAAAGAGAACGCTTATTTGATATAATTCTAGATGAAGCAGTTGACGTTGGTATTGGCATTGTAAGTAATACCATTATTGATCGTTTGAATATTTATCAGGCAACATTTGTAGCAATGAAAAGAGCGGTTGAAGATTTATCTCCTTCTCCTGAATTTTTATTAATTGATGGAAATCAAACTATTCCGGATTTTAATATAGAACAAAAGGCAATTGTTAGTGGAGATTTAAAAGTTAATTCAATAAGTGCCGCTTCAATAATTGCTAAAGTAACAAGAGATAGAATCATGGATGATTTACATAAAAGTTATCCTAGTTATAATTTCTTAAGTAATAAAGGATACGGAACCCAAGAACATATAGAAGCTATTGAAGATGTTGGTCCCTGTCCCTATCATAGATTTTCCTATAAAATAGTTGAAAAAAATGAGAACAAGTGAGTGATTTTAATGGATACAAAATATTTAACACGAGGGGCTTTAATTGCTGGCTTATATGTAATTATTACATATGCTCTTTCTCCAGTTAGTTTCGGCCCATTACAGTTTAGAGCCTCTGAGGCGTTAACAGTTTTACCTATTCTATACCCTGAAGCGATTCCTGCCTTATTTATAGGGGTACTATTATCAAATATCATGGGAGGATTAGGTTTGGTAGATATTATTGGCGGCAGTTTAGTTACTTTATTAGCAGCTTATGGTACCTATTATTTTAGGGAATCCTTTCTTGCATATCTTAGTCCCATTGTCTTAAATGGATTTTTAATAAGTATTTATCTACACTTACTTTTTGAAATACCTTATTGGATAACCGTGGTCCAAATTTCTGTAAGTGAAGCAGTTGTGGTATTACTTTTAGGTTACCCATTAGTACAGGTTTTAAAAAGAAGGCATGCTGACCGTCATAAAGATTTGTAAATCTTGCAATAAATAACAAATTAAGTTATAATTTAAATATGAACCATCTATCAATTGGGAGGGATATTAATATGTTAAAGAAGAAAATACAAGAACAATTAAATGAACAGATAAATGCTGAAATTTTTTCTGGTTATCTATATTATGCTATGGAAGCATATTTTGAATCAGAAGATCTGAATGGTTTTGCTAGTTGGATGCATGTACAGGCTCAAGAAGAGTTATTACATGCCCAAAAATTCTTTGATTATATAAATGAACGTGGTGGTAAAGTTGAATTAGACGCTATCGAAAAACCCAAAGCTGAATGGGATTCACCCCTACAGGCTTTTGAAGATGCTTATGAACATGAAACTAAAGTAACTGAAAGAATTAATAATCTATATGATTTAGCTTTAGAAGAAAAAGATCATGCTACAGCTTCTTTCTTGAAATGGTTCATTGATGAACAAGTTGAAGAAGAAGCTACTGCTGATGAAATAGTAAATAAATTGAAAAGAATTGGAGATTCTGGACACGGAATTTTCATGTTAGATAGTGAATTAGGTAATAGAACATTAGATACTGCTGAATATACAGAAGAAAATGAATAATAACTAATAAATTTGTATATGTCATGAGTTTCATGTTCGAAACTCATGGCATATTTTTGTCTAAAATTAATTTAACTTTAAATCAGGGGGTTTTTAAAATGGGGTTATTTGAAAATATTAAGAATTTTTTTACTCCCTCGTCGAATTCAAAAATTGTTAAATTGTATGTTCAGGATAAAAAATGTGGAAATAAAATGAGGGTTGTATTAAGAAAAGGTTATGATATACAAAGGATTTATAAAGATGACGTGGAAGGTAAATATCAGATAAGTAAAGTTTTAGTATGTGATAAATGTTATAATAATATAGTAATAGATGTTAAATTTGATAAAAATTATAATGTTTTAGATCGAAGTATTGAAAATGGTAAATTTATAACTGAAGAAGAGTTTCAAAATAGAAATTAGCAGTGGAGGTTCCTATGTTAATCAATTTCCCTAATATTTTAACAATAGTCAGATTACTTCTTATCCCTGTATATTTATATTTCTTTTTAAGGGGAGAATACATCATTAGCGGGGTGTTTTTTTCAATATCCGGTTTAACAGATTTTTTAGATGGGTATCTGGCTAGAAAATATAATATGGTGACAGAATTTGGAAAGCTACTTGACCCCCTAGCAGATAAATTAACATTAATCAGTATATTAGCAGTTTTAGTCTATATTGACCTCCTGCCTAAAGTTATCACTATAACATTACTTACTAGAGAGGTTTTTGTTTTATTTGGTTCTGGAATTATGTATTTAATGGGAGAAGACCTCATAAAGCCCACCAGACTCGGAAAACTTTCTATTTTTATATTATATGTAGCAATTGCAGCTAGTTTATTAGATTTTCAATTCATTGATATGGTATTATTTTATGTTGTTATACCACTTAATATTATCTCTGCTTTGGATTATATTCGCAATGCATATAAAAAAATATAACTTAAAGGAGATTAATTAATGGAGATTTTATTAAAAAATATTGAAAAAATATTTACCCCTAATCAAGACCTCAGTGCTTATCATCATATAATTATTTCGGGTAAAACAATTAAAAAAATTACAAAAGAAAATGAGTTTGAAGAAAATAATTTTGATAAAGTGATTAATTGCAAAGACATGATTGCTTTACCAGGACTAATAAATACTCATACTCATAGTTCGATGTCAATACTAAGGGGATATGCTGATGATTATACGTTAGATAAATGGCTTAAAGAAAAAATATGGCCTGCAGAAGCTAAATTAACTAAAGAAGATATTTATTGGGGAGCTATGTTGGCTGTTTTAGAAATGATTAAAACCGGAACAACTACTTTTACTGATATGTATTTTCAAATGGATGAAGTAGCTGAAGTAGTCAAAAAATCTGGAATAAGGGCTGTTCTTGGTGAAGGATTAATAGAAGAAAATGATGGAATCGAAGGCCTTAATAATTCCTTAGATTTTGCATTAAGATGGAATAATCAAGAAGAAGGAAGATTAAAAACCTGTTTAGCTCCACATTCTGCTTATACCTGTAGTCCAGAGTATCTAGAGAAGATAAGAAACATTGCTTTAGAGAATGATCTTTTAGTTAATATTCATGTTAGTGAAACTAAAGATGAAGAAAAGAATATTAAAAATAAATATCATTTATCTACTGTAAAATTATTAGATGATATAAACCTTTTCGATGCAAAAGTTATTGCTCCACATTGTGTTCATGTTAGTGATAGTGAAATAGAAATATTAAAAAATAATAATGTTGGTGTAGCATATAACCCCACAAGTAATATGAAATTAAGTAGCGGAATTGCACCAATTAAAAAATTAATTGATAATGGCATTTCAGTATCTTATGGTACAGATGGTGCCGCAAGTAATAACAATCTTGATCTTATTGAAGAAGCAAGAATGGGCTCTTATTTACAAAAGGTTTATGAAAATGATCCTACAGTTTTACCAATTGAAGAGACGTTGCAGATGTTAACAATAAATGGGGCAGAAAATTTATATATTCCTAACTTAGGGAAAATAAAGGAAGGTTTTTTAGCTGATATAATATTATTGGATTCTAAAAATGTTGTCCATCAATATCCTTCCTATAATTATTTATCGAATATATTTTATGCTGGCAATGGAAATGATGTGAACACAGTTATAGTTAATGGCGAAATAATAATGAAAAACAGAGAAATGAAATTTATAGATGAAGAAGTAATTTACGAAAAAATAAAAAAATTAACTCAGAAATATGTTTAAAATTTAGAAGGGAGTGGCTAAGAGTGAAAAACAAATTTAGAAGTTTATTTTCAGTAATAATTGCTTTATTTATTGTATTTCTAATTGCAATTTTTGCGGGAGCCAATTTTTTCACTGAATGGGCCTGGTTTAATCAACTTGGGTATTTAAAGGCCTTTTTATTGATGTTTTTCTCTAATTTTGGTTTACGTGTATTAATTGGATTGATTTTTGCAGTATTTGTTTATGTTAATCTTTCCTTTACAAAAAAGTTGTTTACAAAGTATTTTGAACAAGATTCAATTGAAAGTGAAAATGTAGAAACTCTATTTAAGGATGAAAGTCAAGGCTTTTTAAACTGGTTAAATAAAAAGAAATTAAACTGGATGTACCTTATCTTAAGTTTAATATTAGGATTTTTATTCAGTTCAGTTAGTTCAGAACTTTGGAAAATAGTTCTTAAATTCTTTAACCAAACTCCATTTGGAACTACTGATCCGATATTTGGAAGAGATATTTCATTCTATGTCTTTAGTTTACCGTTTTATTCTTTCATTAAAGAAATGGCAATGGTATTAATTGTCCTTACTATTATTGTAATAGGAGTTATTTATTTTATTGCTTCAGGAGTAAGCTCATTTTCTGAGATGAAGTTGAAACTTTCTAACCGTACTAAAAGCCATATTACGGTTTTATTATCAGCGTTTTTACTGCTAAAAGCATGGGATTACCGGTTAGCAATGTATGAGCTCCTTTATTCCTCGCGAGGTGTAGCATTTGGAGCTAGTTATACCGACATTAATGCTAATTTAGTGGGTTTAAGAATATTATTCTTTATTGCTATCGCGGTAGCTATTGGATTACTAATTAGTTTATTTAGAAAAAATTACAAACTAATTGCTTGGGGATTAGGAATCTGGATAGTAACTTCTCTTATTTTCGGTGGATTATATCCTGGCTTTGTCCAAAGGTTTCAGGTTGAACCGAATGAAATAGAAAGAGAAAGAGAGTTTATCAATTATAATATTGAAATGACAAATGAAGCTTATGGATTAAATAATATAACAACCAAGAATTTTCAGCCTCAGAATGGATTAAACTATTCTAATTTACAAGAAAATGAAGAAATTATAAGTAATATTCGGCTTTGGGATAGCAGACCTTTACTTTCTACCTATAGTCAGTTACAAGAATTAAGACAATACTACGATTTCCAAAATATAGATGTAGACAGATATACAATTGATGGTGATTATCGCCAAGTCATGCTTTCTGCTAGAGAATTAAATCAAGATTTATTATCTGGCCAAGCGCAGACTTGGATTAATAGAAAATTGAAATATACTCATGGTTTTGGTGTAGCTATGAATGGTGTAAATAGTGTAACTGACCAGGGATTACCTGAATTTATTATACAAGATATTCCTCCAAAGGTTAATGGAGATATTCAATTAGATAACAATGCAATCTATTATGGTGAAAAAACTGATGAATATGTAATTTCTAATACAGATTCTACTGAATTCCACTATCCACAAGGTGATCAAAATGTATACATCAATTATGATGGTAATGGTGGAGTTGAAATGGGGAATTTCCTCAAAAAAGCTATATATGCTTTAAGATATAATGATTTAAAAATCATGTTAAATGATGGTATCAATGCTGATAGTAGAATAATGTATCATAGAAATATTAAGGAACGAGTTAGAAAAGCTGCTCCTTTCTTAGAATATGATAGTGATCCTTATCTAGTAATTGCTGATGGAAGATTATTCTGGATACAGGATGCTTATACTACTACTAATCGTTATCCATATTCACAACCAATTAGTGGTATAGGTAATTACATTAGAAATTCAGTTAAAGTTGTTATAGATGCATATAATGGAAATATGGATTTCTATGTTGTTGATGATCAAGATCCAATTGCTCAAACTTATCAGAAGATATTCCCAGAAATATTTGTAGACGGTGATCAAATGCCTGATAGTTTAAGAAAACACATTAGATATCCTCAAGATCTATTTAAAATTCAAGCAAATCTTTATAGCACTTATCATATGAAGGATCCTGTTGTTTTCTATAATAAAGAGGATCTCTGGAATATTCCTAATGAAAATTATTCTGGTAATACAGTAAAAATGGAACCTTACTATATAATGAGTAGTTTACCTGAGACAAAATTATCAGAATTAGAATATTTACTAATGATGCCCTTTACTCCTGCTAATAAAAACAATATGATTGCATGGATGGCGGGACGTTCTGACGGAGAAAACTACGGAGAATTAGTACTCTATGAATTCCCTAAAGATACTTTAGTATATGGTCCAAGTCAGATTGAATCTAGGATAGATCAGGATTCAGAAATATCACAATTACTTTCACTTTGGGGTCAAAGAGGTTCTAGAGTTATTAGAGGTAATTTAATTGTACTACCTATTGACCAATCAATAATGTATATAGAACCACTATATTTAAAAGCTGAACAAAGTGAATTGCCAGAATTAAAAAGAGTAGTTGTAGGTTATAGTGGCGATATAGTAATAGATGAAAATCTTGATGGAGCATTGGCACAATTATTTGGAGAGGAAGCTCCTCAAGAAGCAGTAACAGAACAAATGCAGCAACAACAGCAAGCATTACCTGAAGATATAAGTGGATTAGCTTCTGAAGCTTATAAAGTTTATCAAGAAGCTCAAGAAGCTCTTAAACAAGGTAACTGGCAAGAGTATGGTGATAAAATAGAAAATCTGAATAATTTATTAGAAGAACTTAACAATCTAAGTGGAGAAACTCAACCAAATAATGAAGAAAATATTGAACAGTAAAGTTGAAGGGATTTTTACATGTTGAAAACAAGTAAATTTAGTGAATATAAAACAGAAAATGATATCGATTTGTATATAAATAATACTGACAAGTTTAAAACTAATTATATACATCTGGATATAGTAAGACCTTTATCAGATGAGAAAAATGTATCCAAAAACGCCTTAATTCCATATATTCTATACCGCGGAACTAAAAAATATCCAACTAATCAATCTATCTCACGTAGATTAGATGAACTGTATGGGGCAGATCTTAATGTTTCTGTTGCTCGCCGCGGTGAGAATCAGCTATTAAGATTTTCAATAGAGGTGATTAATGATAAGTATATTGATTCAGAGGAAAGTTTGACTAAAAAAGCTATTAATTTCCTGTATGAACTTGTTTTTAATCCTCTGTTAGAAAATGGTGATTTTAAAAGAGAATATATAAATAAAGGCTATGATTTTTTGAAAGAAAAAATATTATCTTTGAAAAATGATAAAAACAGTTATGTTATAGAACGATGTTATCAAGAGTTGTGTAGAGGGGAAAATTTTTCCCTCTACACTCTTGGTACCATTAATGGTTTAGATGAAAGCAGAAAAGATAATCTTTATGGATATTATAAAAACATTTTAAAAGAAACACCTATAGAAATGTTTGTGATTGGTGATATTAAATCTTCTTCTGATATATATGAATATATTAATAATCAATATAATTACAAAAGAAATAAAAAATTACCCTTAAATAATACAGTTATTAAAACTAAAAACTATAAAAACAGAGAATTGGAAGAGGAAGATGAAATAACCCAAGCTAAATTTTGTGCTGGGATTAGAGTACCTATAACACGTGCTCATCCTTTGTATTTTGCATTGATAGTATATAATGGTATGCTGGGTGGTTTCAGCCATTCAAAACTATTCTCAACGATTAGAGAAGAAAGAGGTTTAGCTTACTATATAAACACAAGGTTAGAATCCACAAAAGGATTAATATTAATTAATGCTGGTATAGATGTAAATAATTATGCCATAGTCAAAGAAATAATTGATGAAAAATTAACTGAAATGAAGAAAGGCAATTTCGAAGATCATAATATTGAATGGACAAAAAAGAAATTAATAAACCGATATAAGTCATTGAGTGATAACAATCATAGTATTGTAGATGCTTTTTTATTAGGTTTAATTAACGGTAAAAAAGATTCTTTAAATTATGTCATCAATTCTATAAAGCAAGTTAAAAAAGAAGATGTAATGAAGGTTGCAAAACAAGTTGAATTGACCACTTATTATTTACTTAAACCAGGAAGGGCTCAAAAATGATATACAACAAATTTGATGAAATAGAAGAAGAATATTATGAAAAAGAACTTAAATCAGGATTAAAAGTTGTTTTAATACCAAGGGAAAAATTTAATAAAAAACATGCTATTTTATCTGTGGATGTGGGTTCTGTAGATTTAAAATTAAAAGATGAGAATGAAAGAATTCATCAATATCCCAAAGGAATTGCACATTTCATCGAACATATTTTATTTGAAAATAGAGAAGGTAGTATTATAGATAAATTTTCCCAAATTGGTAGTAGTGTAAATGCCTATACTGGTTTTAATAATACTAATTATTATTTTAATACGACTAATGATTTTTTTGAATCATTAAAATATTTATTCGATTTTGTTATGAATCCTCATTTTGATAAAAAGAGAATTGAACACGAAAAAAGTGTTATTAACCAGGAAATAAATATGTACCAGGATAGTCCCAACTGGCAGTCATTTTTTCAATTATTGCAGTCTATGTACTATGAATATCCAATAAAATATAATATTGCGGGTTCACCTAAAAGTATAGAAAAAATAAATCAAAGACTACTCAAAGATTTTTTTGAGAAATATTATGACTTAAGTAATATGAGATTAGTAGTTATTGGTAATGTAAATTATGAAGAATTATTTAATTGGTTAGAAAATAAATTTTCACAAATAGATAATACTAATAATTATTTTGAAAAAATATACCCAAATGAGCCTCAAGGTATAAAATTAAAAGAAAAAGACCTGGCAATGAGTATTTCTCGTCCAATAATTAGTCTTGGCTATAAAGAAAATAGATGTTTTAAGGATAACAGGAAAATTATTGAGCAAGACATGACAACTAATATGATTTTAGAAATGTTATTTGGGAAAAGTAATAAATATTATCATGAACTCTATAATAAAAATTTGATTGATGAAAACTTTTCTTTTAATTATATGAGGGAAAAAAATACTGGATTTGCTAAAATCTATGCTGAAACAACTAAAATAAATGATACAATTCAGGGAATAACAAAAATTTTAAATACCTGGGAGAATGAAATCAAATCAAAAGACTTTGAAGTAGTTAAGAATAAATATATAGGCAGATACTTTAGATCATTAAATTCTTTTGAAACTTTATCTTCCCAGATTATTAAATATTTAAATTTAGGTCATAATTATTTAGATATCATCAAAATTATTAGAGAAATAAAATTAGATGATATCATAGATCAATATCAAAATATATTTAAAAACCAAGAGCAGGTTAAAGTTATTATTAGGAAGAAAGAGCAAAGAACCCACCCTTTTTTAAATGGGTGATGAATTTGCTCGGTTTTAATCTATTGATACCATATGTAACACCGAAAAACCCTTTTTATATTTTACTTCATAACTTACTATTGATACACTATTTGTGAGAAAGGTGGTAAGTTATGAGTAATAAAAATAATTTGGCTCATGCTAGAACTTGTGTTTATAATATTGGGTATCATATTATTTTTACAACCAAATACCGCAAACAGGTTTTTAAAGATAAAATCGAATCTAGACTTAAAGAAATTTTATACCAAGTAGCTGAAGACAAAGAGTTTATT
>JAIPEX010000072.1 GCA_021736945.1 Halanaerobiales bacterium
AGCTGCCCAGTTATTTACCGAACTAGATGGTCAATATGATGCCTTTGGCATGGGAGGAATTGATCTTTCCATTCAGGTTGGAAATAGTTCCTATCAATTTAGAGATGCCCAAAAATTAATAAAAAATGTCAAAAAAACCCCTGTTGTAGATGGTTCGGGTTTGAAAAATACCCTTGAACGTCTTACTGTGGAATATATAGAAGATGTACTTGATATTAAATTAAATAAGAAAAAAGTATTAATAACTTCTGCAATGGATAGATTTGGTATGGCAGAAACTTTTTATCAAAGAAATGCAAATGTAATTTGTGGAGATTTGATATTTGGATTAGGAGTTCCGATTAGGATAAGATCTTTAAAAGCATTAAAAGTAATAGCTAGTATTTTGGCTCCTATAGTAACCAAACTACCTTTTGAATTAGTTTATCCAACTGGTAATAAACAGGATGAAGTTAATCAAAATATAGACAAATATAAAAAGTATTATGATGAGGTTGATATAATAGCGGGTGATTTTCATTACATAAAAGCCTATCTTCCTAAGGAAATCAACGATAAAATTATTGTAACAAATACAACAACTTCTTCTGACTTGAATAAATTAAAAAATAGAGGTGCAAAAGCATTAATAACTACAACTCCTAATTTAAATGGCAGAACTTTTGGAACAAATGTTATGGAAGCTCTTTTAATTACTTTAATTGATAAAAAACCATCTCAAATTACTTCAAATGATTTTCTGGATATATTGGAGAAGCTAAATTTTGAACCAAATTATACATATTTTAAAAGTCGAAAGGATGATAATAATGGATAAGTTTTCATTTATAATTCATCCATTAGGTTTTGATGATTTTTATAGAAAATTTGATTGGATGGAAAAATTACCCGAGTCTATATTAAAAAAGGCTACTAAACATGTTCCTCCTTTTAAAGTTTCTAAAATTACAGGTATAAAATCTCAGACTGGGAAAGAAATTAAAGGTTACTTTTTTGCTTGCCCTTTAACGTCAGAACAAATGATTAATTTAAAAGAAGAGTTTGTAATCAATAAAATCATAAAAACTGTAAAAAAATGTCAAAAAGTAGGTTCGAATATTGTAGGTTTAGGTTCCTTCACTTCAGTAGTAGGTGATAAAGGAATTACTATTTCTGAGAATGTGGATATTCCTGTCACCACGGGTAATAGTTATACTGTGGCTACTGCAATAGAAGGAACAAAATTAGCAGCTGAAAAAATGGATATGAATCTAATAAATGAAATAGTAAGTGTAATTGGAGCAAATGGTTCAATCGGTAAGACGGTGAGTAGGCTAATAGCTAAAGACGTTAAAAAATTAAAGTTAGTGAGTAGAAATTTAAATAAATTGCAAAAATTAAAATCTTTAATTAAAAGTGAAAATAATGATATAGAGGTTACTTACACTGACCAGATAAAAGATGCATTAAATGTCTCCAGAATTATAATTACAGTTTCTGGAGCTGTGAAAACATTATTTTCCCCTCAGGACTTATTAAGTGGTTCTGTAGTATGTGATGTTGCCAGACCGCGCGATGTAGCTCATAATGTAAATGGAAAAAGAAATGATGTGTTAGTAATAGAGGGTGGTATTGTAAGGATTCCAGGTGATGTAAATTTCAATTTTAATTTTGGGGTAGAAGCTCCTAATGCTTATGCTTGTATGGCAGAAACTATGCTATTAACCTTGGAATCAAAGTTTACAAATTACAGTTTGGGGCCTGATATTAAAATAAATAAGGTAAAAGAGATAAAAAATATCGCTCAAAAGCATGGATTTAAGTTAGCGGGTTTAAGAAGTTACGGTGGTTTACTTACTGATGAAAAGATTGAAGAAATTAAAAATAATATTAGATAGATAGGTCATTATTCATAAATATAGATATTATTATCTGTAATTTTTTTAAAGGTATTTATTATTTGGATGTTTAATAATATAATTAAGACAAATAGTGAACAAGGAGGGAAGCTATGAGAAGAAAAGTCTTTGCTTTTTTCATAATTTTAGCAGTATGGATAATTTTTGCAGGTAAGATTACTGATGATGTTTTAATAGTTGGAGTAATTGCTTCCCTAGTGACTTCATGGATGTATAGTGATTTGTTATTTAGAAGTTCAAATCGTAAAAGAAAGTGGACATATTATATTAGGAAAATATTTTATATATTATTATTTATTCCGGTGTTTTTTTATGAAGCTTTTATTTCAGCATTAAAAGTTTCAAAACATGCTTTTGAAAAAGATCCAACATTTTCTCCTGGAATTGTAAAGGTCAAAACTACTTTAAAAAACATCACTGCTTTAACCATATTAGCTAATTTAATAACTTTAACTCCTGGAACTTTAACTTTAGATTTTGATATGAAGGATAAAGCTTTTTTTATTCATTGGATTGATGTTACCACAGCTGAAGAAGCGGAAACACGTAAACAAGTAATAGAAAGATTTGAAAAATGGTTAGAGGTGATATTTCAATGATTATAGGAATGGCTATATTTTTAGTTATTTTAGCTATGATTACATCTTATAGATTAATAATTGGTCCTACAATTACCGATAGATTGATTGCAGCAGATACTATAATTATTTTCATTTCATTAGTTATACTTTTATTAGCATTATACATTAATATAGAATTATTGATAGATATAGTGTTGGCATATGCAATATTATTATTTGTCGATGTTTTGATATTTGCTAAATATTTCGAATACAAGGAGTTGTATAAATAATGACATTGAGGATTATTATAGCTTATTTTTTCATGGGGGGAGCAATGCTTTTTGCTGTGACAACAACGGTTGGCTTAATAAGATTTCCTGATGTATATACAAGAATCCATGCGAGTGCAGTTGTGTTAACAATAAGTGCGGTTATGCTTTCATTTGGAATTGCAATTTATGTATGGCAGTTTTATTTAAGTTTGAAAATTTTGTTGGTGGGTTTGATATTTTTAATAACTAATCCTCTTGCAACACATGCTATTGCACGTGCTTCTTACCGGAAGCAAATAGCTTGTCCTGAAGTTAGAAGTGTAGATGATTATTCAGATTATTTAGAAAGAGATCAGTAATGATAATATTAAAATATTTATTATTAATATTTGTTGTAGCAACAGCTTATTTGGCTATTACTTTCGAAGAAGAACTCATCTCAATTATATTTCTTTCAATATTTTCCATTATTTTAACTACCTTATATTTAATTCACAATGCTCCTGATGTAGCCTTAGCTGAAGCAGTTATTGGAGCAGGTTTAAATACCGCTATTTTCATGACGGTTATCAGCCAGGTGAGAGAAGGTAAAGACAGTATATTTAGAGAGGATGATTAGATGTCCAAAACAAAACACATATTTGCAGTTGTAATTTTAACTTTATTGGGGATAACATTATTAACAAGTTTAAATAAATTACCCAATCAGTTTGAATATGCAAATAGCATCTATCATCATGTAGTTAATAATTCCATTTCAGAAACAGGTTCATTAAACTTCGTTACTGCAATATTATATGATTATAGGGCATATGATTCACTTGGAGAAAGTACTATTATATTTGGTGCAGTAAGTGGAATTGTATTATTACTTTCAAGAAAGACGTTACCTGTTTCCTCCCATGGATTATCCTTTATAGTAAAGAGAACCTTCGGTATGTTGACTCCTTTTATATTTTTATTTAGTATTTATATAATAACACATGGGCATTTATCACCTGGAGGAGGATTTCAAGGTGGGGTTATTTTAGGTGCGATTTCAATAATATTTAGTATAGTTTATGGAAGTGAGTTTGATTACAAACGTTATTCACCTACAACCAAAACTCTTTTAGAAACTAGTGGAGCATTACTTTTTATAGGTTTAGGTTTTATGGGTATATTGATAGGTGGTAATTTCTTGATGAACTTAAATATCTTAAATGCTGAAGTTGGTTCTTTATTGAGTGCGGGAAGTATACCCTTTATAAATATTGGTATTGGATTTAAGATTGGTGCTGGACTAGCTATTATATTCTATAGTATGATTCAAAAAACTTTCAAAGAGGAGGTTGAACTGTGATAAACAATTTTGTATTTGTAGCCCTATTTTTATTAGGGTTTTATGCCATATTGGTTAAAAAAAATCTAATAAAAATGGTTATCGGATTGAATATTATGGAGGGTTCAATCTTCTTTTGGTTTATAACATTAACTGATCGAGGTAAAATGATTCCGATAGTAAATGGTACCCAGGTAGCTTCTCAATTGAATGACCCGATTCCTCAGGCTCTTATTTTAACAGGTATTGTAATTGGTGCTAGTACTTCAGCCTTTTTGCTCACTTTAATAATAGAATTAGATAAGTTTACAAATAGTACTAATCCTGATCAGATTGGGGGTATGATAAAAGATTGAATATAACCCTGATTTTATTAGTAATAGTTCCTTTAGTTACAGCTTTTTTAATTCCTTTTGTGGATGTGTTTAGCAATAAGGCGCGTAAAATTTTAGTGGTTTTTTCTACTTTGTTGGAATTTTCAATTGGGATCTTTGTAATAATAAATAATTATAGTAGTATTGTGAATAACACTTTTTTTCTGAAATACTACTTGGGCAATTGGATCCCTCCCATTGGTATTACTTTAAGTATGGATATGTTGTCTTTGTTTTTTTCTACTTTGATTTCATTTTCGCTTTTATTTATTGTAATTTATTCTATAGGTTTTATTGGACATCATGAAGGTAAATATTATGTTTTATTATTTTTGATTTGGGCAGCTATGCATGGTATTGTTTTGACCGGGGATATATTTAATCTCGATGTATTTTTAGAACTAATGTTAATTACTTCGGCCCCTTTGGTGGCTTTTAAAAGGAATCGTAATGGAACTGAAGCTGCTATAAAATATATGTTTTATGGTACTTTAGGGGGACTGTTTGTATTTATAGGAGTAGTTTTAGTATATTTTAATTTAGGAACGTTAAATTTTGCTGATATTGCCCAAAACTTTAGTTCATTGAATTTATACACTAAAAAGCTGATTTCGATATTTTTTCTATTAGGAATATTTATTAAAATGGGGATATTTCCCTTTCATTTTTGGTTATCCAAAGCACATAGTGCTTGTCCGAGTTCAATTAGTGCTCTTTTATCAGGAGTAATTGTAAAAGTATATATATATGTTTTTATAAGGCTTTTTTGGAATATTCTTGGCTATAATATACTCCAGCAAACTGGGCTAAATAAGATAATATTTATCGTTGCTTTGATTTCAACTATGATGGGACATATAATGGCTTTAAATGAAAATGATGTTAAGAGGATGCTTGCATATTCCACTGTTGCTAATGTTGGGATGATAATAGCAGTGTTAGTGTTAAACACCAAATTAGCTTTGTTTGCAGGATTATTACATGTTATTAGTCATTTGTTAATGAAAGTTTCATTATTTACAACTACTGGTTATATACTACAGTTTACTCCCGGCCATAAGCTTGAAGACTTAAAAGGTGTTGCCTATAAAAATGTATTAATTTTTACAGGATTTACAATAGTAGCAGGTGGAATGATTGGATTACCCCCTATGATTGGTTTTGCTAGCAAATGGTATATTTTAAAAGCCTTTATAGAAAATGGTTTTCACTGGGGAACTATCATAACTATTGGAGGAAGTGTCTTTGCCTTTGTTTATTATATAAGGTATATTGTATCTGGGTTTAAAAAACTAAGTTTAGGACCTCCTGAAAGGTTTCGTTTGATCCTCTCAGTATTCTACAGAGAGAGAGTTGTTACAGATATTGCTTTAATCTTTGTGGCTGCTGTTATAGTAGGAGGAATTTTTTATAAACTAGCTTTTGGACCATTAGAGGGTGCAATAAATGTTATACAAAACCCTTCTCTCTATATTGAAGGCATATTAGGTATTTAATGAATAAAAGATTAGGAGGGATAAAGTGAATGTAGCTTTAATATTACTAATAATTGTCCCTTTAGGAACTGCGATAATAATCCCTCTTTTAGATATATTTTATAAAGAGTTAAGAAAATATCTGATAGTATTTTCTACATTTTTAGAGTTTGTTATACTTTCTTATATTGTTATTAATAATTTCAATGAAATAACCAAAGGTTCAATTTTTCTAACATATAATTTAGGCGGCTGGTTACCACCAGTAGGAATAAATTTAACTTTTGATATGCTTTCATTGTATTTTGCTGCTTTAATTTCAACTGCAGTATTATTTTCAGTAATTTATTCAATTGGGTATATTGGACATCATGAAGGCAAGTATTATGTATTATTATTTTTAATGTGGGCAGCAATGCAAGGTATTATTTTAACTAGTGACATCTTCAATTTTTATGTGTTTTTAGAACTTGTTTTGATAACTTCAGCTTCCTTGATAGCATTTAAAAGAAATCGCGAAGGTACAGAAGCAGCCATTAAATATATGTTTTATGGTATTATTGGTGGACTTTTTATTTTCATCGGAATAATACTTATATATTTTAATTTGGGTACCTTAAACTTTGCGGAGATATCTAAAAATTTTAGAACACTACCTATGAATAATCAATTGTTTATATCTGTTTTCTTCTTGATTGGATTATTTATAAAATTAGGTATTTTCCCATTTCATTTTTGGGTAGCGAAAGCTCAAAGTGCTGCTCCTAGTCCAATCAGCGCTCTTTTATCAGGAGTAGTGGAAAAAATATATATTTATGCTTTTTTAAGATTGTTTTGGAATGTATTTAATATTAATATTTTAAATGAAACTGGCTTGAATCAAATTATTATATATGCAGCTTTATTATCAAGTATAGTTGGTCATATACTAGCTTTATATGAAGATGATCTCAAGAGAATGCTTGCTTATTCAACTATTGGACATTTAGGAATAATTGTTGCTGTAGTTACACTTAATACAAAATTTGCTATCATGGCTGGATTACTGCATGTTTTAAGCCATATGGTAATGAAAATATCTTTATTTACTTCTGCCGGATTCATATTACAATTTACCCCCTCACATAAACTAAAAGATAGTCGCGGAGTAGCTCATGAAAATATTACTGTATTTTCTGGTTTTATTATTGCAGCAGCGGGAATGATGGGATTGCCACCAATGATTGGTTTTTTCAGTAAACTATTTATTGTGAGGTCTTTTATTGATAGCAGTTTTTATTTGGGAGCTTCTGTAGTTGTTTTAGGTAGTATATTTTCATTTATATATTATTCTAGATATATCAAGTACGGATTTAAAAAAATTAGTTTGGGATCTCCAGAAGAATTTCGATTAATTCTTTCTGTTTTGTATAGAGAAAGAGTGGTAAAAGATATCGCTTTAGTTTTTGTAATTGCGGTAGTTTTGTCAGGAATTTTCTATAAATCTATTTTTGGTCCACTTGAGGGAGTATTTAGAGTACTTGAAAATCCTTCTTTATATATAGATTTAATTTTAGGAGGTTAATAAATTGTTAGATCTTTTGTTAGAAAACTTCACTATTAATAGTTTTAATCTAATATTTGTAACTACTGGGATTATAATAACAGCGGTTGCTTTATTATCAACCCGGGATTATAGTTATGCACATCGAAAATTATTTTATCTGTGTAACTTGATCTATGTGGTTAGTTTTACAATGATTATAATGACAAATAATTGGATTGTATTTATTATTGGTTGGGAGCTTGTAACAGTAACCACTTTTTTGATGCTGTTGTGGGGTAGTAATAAAATTGCTCGGATTTATTTAATAATACAGTTTATAGGTAGTAATTTCTTGTTATATGTTGTATTAATGATAATGAATGCTGGTTATTCAACAATTGGTCCAATTAATGAATTTAATCTGCAAGTTCTTTTAATTCTTGGAATTGGATTGAAAAGTGCAATTATTGGTTTGCATTTTTGGCTTCCTATTGTCCATTCTAGAGCTCCGTCACCTGTAAGTGCAATTTTATCAGGTTGGGTAGTTAAACTAGGTTTTATAATTTTATTAAAAACAGTTATTTCAGGTAATATTTTACTTTTTTATGCTGGCATAGTAATGGTCATATATGCTAGTTTAGAGGCTATTTTTGAGACTGATTATAAAGTTTTATTAGCCTATAGTACGATTAGTCAATTAGGTTTTATAGCTATCGGAATAGGTAGTGGTAATATTTATGCCTACTGGGGAAGTGTATTACATATAGTTGTTCACGGGCTTGCAAAGACCAGTTTATTTTTAAGTAGTGGTTATTGGATAAAAAAGACCAAAAGCAGGACAATTTATGCTTTTAAAAACGGTTGGCTTGTAGATAGAAAAAATTCAATATTAACAATTGTAGGGCTTTCAGTTTTGGCTGGTTTTCCAATTTTAGCTGGCTATAATAGTAAATATCTGATCAAATATGCGGCTGGGAATAGTTTAATATTGAAATATATTTTCCATGGTTTAAGTATACTTACCTATTTATATGTATTTAGATTTTTAAAATGGGGTATTTTTAATATAGACAAAAAGGCAGCTGATTTTTCAAAGGATGAAGTTAATGACACTAATTCGTTTTTATCAATATCTATACCTTTATTCTTAATTTTATTAATCACTTTTATAAGTAATAATTTAACAGGCATTAACTTAACTAATTACAAGTTATTTAATGGTTTATTGAATAATATTATTTATATAATAATAGCACTGTCTGTTTTGAAAATAACAAATTGGATTTACATCAAAGAAAAACCTGTACCATCGATGGATATATTCTTAATTAGGATAAAAAATTGGTATAATTCAATTAAAGGCAAACCAAAAGTTGAAACTCTTGAAGTTGATATGGAAAACCAAATATATAATATCTTGATAAAATTTGCAAAACTAGTATACACCTATTTACCTAAAAAAATACAAAGTCAACTCTTATTTATACCAATAGCGATTTTATTGCTTTTACTTTTTATACTCTAAGTACTTACGATTAATATTTAGAAAGCTCATTTAATAATCTTGACATTAAATAACAATTAACTTATAATAATTAATAATTGAAAATACCTAATATAGTTGTTATTTTAAGGTATTATTTAGAAAACTTTAATAAAGGAGTATTGTCATATGGCTGAGGAAGTATTATTAACAGAAAAAGGTTATAAAAAACTTGAAGAAGAACTTGAAAAACTTACTACGGAAAAAAGAAGAGAAGTTGCTAAAAGAATTAAAGTAGCTCGAGAATTCGGTGATATAAGTGAAAATTCTGAGTATGATGACGCTAAAAATGAACAGGCGTTTGTAGAAGGAAGAATAAAAGAGATAAAACAACTTATTGATAATGCAAAAGTTATAAAAGACGATGAAATTAGTAATGATAAAGTTAATCTAGGCACAACTGTAAGACTGCATAATTTGGATGAAGATAGTTATATAACCTATAAGCTTGTAGGAACTGCTGAAGTTGATCCCCTTGAAAACAAAATATCAAATGAGTCACCAATAGGAAAAGCGATATTAGGTAAAACTGTTGGTACAAAGGTTGAAGTTAAGGTTCCAAAAGGTAAGATCAATTATGAAATAATTTCTATTGAAAAATCTAGTGAATAAAGGAAGAGGGATATAATGGCAGAAGAATTTGAGAATGATCTAAATAAATTAATGAAACAAAAGATTGAAAAATACAAAGAATTTAAAGAACGCGGTATAAAAAACTATGATGACAAATATAAAGTAGATACTTATGCTCAAGATATTTTAGGTAATTTTGATGAATATGAAGGGGAAACTGTCAAAATGGCAGGAAGAATAATGGCCCTTAGAACCCATGGAAAAGCTAGTTTTGCTGATATTCAAGATACAAGTGGGCAAATGCAGTTATATGTCAAAGTTGATTTAATTGGGGAAGAAAGATATGAGCTATTCACGGAATTAGATATCGGTGATATAGTAGGAATAGAAGGAGAGGTTTTTCAAACTAACAGAGGTCAAACATCTGTTAAAGTTAAAGAATTTACCCTTTTAACTAAATCTTTACGTCCTCTCCCTGAGAAATTTCATGGTCTAAAAGATAAGGAAATGAGATATCGTCAAAGGTATCTAGACTTAATTATGAATCCTGAAGTAAAAGAAACTTTTGAAATCAGAAGTAAAATTATTAGATCTTTCAGAGATATTTTAGAAGAAAAAGGATTTCTAGAAGTTGAAACACCAATGATGCATCCAATTCCAGGAGGAGCTAATGCAAAGCCCTTTGTTACACATCATAATGCTTTAGATATGGAATTATATTTAAGAATAGCTCCCGAACTTTATTTAAAAAGATTAATCGTTGGTGGTTTTGATAGAGTTTATGAGATTAATAGAAACTTCAGAAATGAAGGTATGTCTTATAAACATAATCCTGAGTTTACTACATTAGAATTATATCAAGCGCAAGCTGATTATCATGATATGATGGATATCACTGAAAAATTAGTGGTAGAATCAGCTGAAGAAACTCTTGGAACAACTGAGTTAAACTATCAGGGAAAAGATATTGACTTAAGTATTCCTTGGCGAAGAGTTACTATGAAAGAATTAGTGAAAGAGGAAACTGGGTTTGATTATAATGCTTTAAAAGATAGTAATGCAGCTTACAAAAGAGCAAAAGAAATTGGAGTTAAGATAGAGGATGACGATTTAAGCAAAGGTGAAGTTCTTTATGAAATATTTGAAAAGTTAGTTGAAGAAGATCTTATTCAACCAACTTTTGTTATGGACTATCCTATTGAAGTCTCACCTCTTGCTCAAAAGAAAGATAATGAACCTGAATTTACTTACAGATTTGAAGCATTTATTAATGGCTGGGAAATTGCCAATGCTTTTAGTGAGTTAAATGATCCATTTGAACAAAAAGAAAGATTCAAACAGCAAATGGAAAATAGAGAAGCCGGAGATGAAGAAGCGCAAATGATGGATGAAGACTTCATAAAAGCTTTAGAATATGGTATGCCTCCCACTGGAGGATTAGGTATTGGTCTTGATAGATTAATTATGTTAATGACAGATTCAAAATCTATTAGAGATGTCATATTCTTTCCCACAATGAAACCTGAACAAAAAAATTAATAAATATTAAAGAAAATTAAAAGGCCAGAGTGAAAATTCACTCTGGCCTTTCTTAATGTGTGGTGTGTTTCGTAATTTATACCAATAGTAGGTGAAAATCCTATCTGTGCTGGAAGTATGGATAATATGGTTGAGATATTGTGGCACTCACAGACGAAAAGGGTGAGAAAACAGAGAAAACAAACTTCGACCTAAG
>JAIPEX010000073.1 GCA_021736945.1 Halanaerobiales bacterium
TTTCATATTTATATACATATCTGCTATTTTGATCTTCTTGTACATAATTTTGTGGAATTAATTTTACTTCTTCTCTTTTTTCACTAATTATTTCAACTGAAACTGACATATTTGGAATTAGAAAGTCAGTACCTTCTAAGGGTTTTAAATATACATCTATTGTTCCACGTTCAGGATCAACATTAGATGAAATACTTGAAATTTCTACTTCAAATTCTCTGTTTGGGTAAGCTTCAGGAGATACAACCCCTTTTTTTCCAACTGAGAGAAGATTCAGTTCTTTTTCATCAGGACTTATTTCAATCTGTAAATTTTCTGTACCTATTGTTAGTAGTGTAACCCCAGGTTGTACATATTCTCCTTCTTCTACAAATTTATCTAAAATAATACCATCTATTGGAGACCTTACTTTATATTTATTTAAATTAGTTTTTGCTCTATTAACAGAAGCTTCAGCAGAATTTACATTTTCTTCTGAGACAAGATACTGTTTTTGAGCAGTTTTATATGATACTTCTGCTCTTTTCAATTGTTCTTTAGCTTCTTTTACTCTGTTATCACGACTTTTTCTTAATTCAACCAATCTTTTTTCTAAAGTCTTTTTTTGTAATTTTAAAATATTTACTTGGTGTTGTTGATTTTCAACTTTTATTTTTTCAATTGCATTATTTTCATAAAGATATTTACGTCTTTCAAGTTCATCTAATGCATTTTGTATTTCCAATTCAGCTTGCTCAATTTCTACTAACAAAGATTCCTCATTTAAATCTTTAGCATTTTCTAGTTGTGTTTGAGCAAGACCAATTTGTGCTTTTGACTCTTCTATACTTGATTCAGTTTGTTTTAAAGAAGCCTTTGCACTGTTTAGTTGAGCTAAAGCCTGTTCATAATCGGCTTGTGCTAGGTCATCGTCAAATTCAAGTAGTACCTCGCCTTTTTTGACTTTAGCTCCTTCCTCGTAATTAATATTTTCTATATTTTCAGCAATTGTTGAACTTATCTCAATAGTTTTATGTGGTTTAACAATACCGGAAGCTCTAAGAGATTCTACTAATTCAGTATTTTTTACTGTAATGTAATCCGTTGTTTTAGCTTGTTGTTGATTTTGATAGTAGAACCAACCTCCAGCAGCTAAAAGTATAATTATCATTAATATTATAAGACTCTTTTTCATGATTACCACTCCTGTTTACTTATTAACATTAATATTCAATATGATCTAATAATGAATACTATTATTAATATTATATCATAAATATAGGAAAATAAATAAAGTATATTACAATTTTTAACAAAAATTGATAAAAAAACTCCCTTGTAAAT
The DNA here is from genome assembly GCA_021736945.1 of Halanaerobiales bacterium. Lineage (GTDB taxonomy): Bacteria > Bacillota > Halanaerobiia > Halanaerobiales > M55B127 > M55B127. The sequence continues at coordinate 1,324 of JAIPEX010000073.1, forward strand.
TGGGAGTTGTAATATTATAGGATTAAATATATTTATTCTTTAATAATCTTCAAATTTATTCATTACTTTTTTGATTTGTTTATTAGATAAAATTTTAGGGTCGCCGGTGTTTTTAGTTCTATAATAGAGTTCAGCACAATATTCAACCATTTCTGTTATAGTTAGTGCTTTTTTAATATTTATTCCGGCAGTAATCAGCCCGTGATTTGCCATTAAAGCTGCATTATATTTATGTCCTAATGCTTTAGATACATTTTTAGCTAGTTTTTTACTGCCAAATGTTGCATATTGGGCACATGGTACTTTATAACCAGAATAAGCAATTAAATAATGGATAGGTGGTATTTCCTCATTTAGACATGCTATTGTAGTAGAATAAGTGGGATGAGTATGTATAACTGCATTTATATCTTTTCTATTTTTATATATTATTTTATGTAGTTGATATTCAGTTGAGGGTTTTTGTTTACCTTCGACTTTTTCACCCTCTAAGTTCATTATTACAACATCATTTATATCTATTTCTTTATATGAAATAGCAGAAGGCGAAATAGCCATCAAATTTTTTTCTCTGTTAAAGATACTTAGATTTCCTCCAGTACCCTTGGTTAATTCTTTTTCTAATAACTTTAAGCCATAATCTTTGATAAACTGTCTTTCCTTATTTAAAAGCAATTAAATCAGTCCTTTTTTAGAAGCTTTTATTCTACCTCAACTTGAATTAAACCAATTTGTTGAGTATCTTGTGCAAATTCCTTAACTTTTTCAGTAAATGAATCTCCTATAATCCAAAGTGCATGGTATTTGTAGAATTTATCATTAACGATATCTATTATTTCTTTAAGGTTATCTTTATTAACATCTTTTAAAAGAATATAGACATGTATTCTATTGAAAAATATATAAATTTTCTTTTGAGCTTTTACACAATATACTTCTTCATCGAATTCAATTTCTTCTGCTTCTGCTTTCCAGCCATCAGTAGTTAAATTTTTGATTAATTCTTGTTCATGATTTTTTAATGTTGTTCTTTCTAATTCACTCATCCTGACACTCCTTTTATTATATATAGTTATTAAGTTCTCTTTATCACTTTTAAATTATATCATAGATAGTAATATTTTTAGAGGGTTACAGGAAATTTCTTTTTATATAGATCTTATATGATTAAGAAAATTCTGCTGATTTCCACCATTTAATAGTGATAATATATCCAACAAGAGTTGTAAATATAATGATAATAAAACTTATGGGCTCCAGATTAGATTGGGCTGGTCCAGCAGCTCCACTATATAAAGCTGGTATTGACCAAGGGATATAAGACCCATGACCTAAAGCTGCTAAAAACTGAGAAATTACAATTGTTGAAATTACAAATCCCATAGGAGGTAAATAACCCCGACCATAACTAGCAAAAAATGCTACTAAGGTTGAAATACCTATGGTCATTAAAGAAGTTATAATAAATAGTTTTGAACCTTCTGAAAATATGATTAAGGACCATTCAGATAGTCCTACAATTTTTCCAGCAATTAATCCAATGACTAGAACAAGGCCGGACAGGAGTAAACTCCATAAAAACATAACAATAAATTTAGCAGTAATTATTGTAGTTCTAGAAGTTGGTAATGATAAAATATCTTCAATAGTTTGATCAGAAAATTCTCTTCCAAACATCCAACTTGCTATAAAGCCATAACCTACTAGTCCTCCCATTGCAATGATTTGAGATAGAATTTCAAAATAGGAAGGCCAACTCGCTTCTCCAATAATTTGTGCTTTTTCTCCTAATAGACCTGTATTGCGAGCTAATTCGGGATTTTTAAGGATAAACATCATTAATGCTATTACTATAGTTATAAATAAAAAAGCCATTATGGTTAGCCAAAACATTTTTGACTTTTTAACTTTTAATATTTCAACCCACAATGCTTTATTAATTTTGCTCATCAAAGATCTCTCCTTTGTTTTCCAAGCCAGTCAATCTTAAAAAATATGATTCAAGATCTTCTTCTTTGATCTGTAACAAAGTAGGTGGACAGTCTTGTTCAACTAAATAAACAGCAATTTTATCAGGTGATTCAATAGCTTCCTTATTTTTAATTTTTAAATACCCCTCTTTGTTTTCTTTTATGGTTAGATTATGTCCTTCTAAAATCTCTCTTGCCTTTTTATTGTTATTAGTGTTTATAATCAAATATTTCTCTTTATATTTTTTTAACTCAGAATTATTTACTTCCTGAATTAATTTTCCCTGGTTTATTATCCCAATTTTATCAACAAGTTTAGAAATTTCACTTAAAATATGGCTTGAAATAAAGATTGTTGTATCATTATTTTCTGATAAATCTTTTAGCAATTTTCTTATTTCAACTATTCCGGCCGGATCAAGTCCTTTGGTAGGTTCATCTAATAAAAGAATTTCAGGTTGATGAATAAGTGCTTTAGCTAAACCAAGTCTTTGAATATTACCAGAAGATAAATTTTTAACTTTAAAGTCTTGATATTTGGTAAGCTTCAATTTATCAATGATGTTATTTATTGCGTTTTTTTGATTTAAATTTCTTAATTTATATACTATCTTTAAATTTTCTTTAACAGTTAATTCTGGATAAGAATGAGTATCTTCTACTAGATAACCTATTTTATTCCATAGTTCATTTGGTAGGTGAGTAATCTCATTATCAAATAAATAACAATTTCCTGCTGTTGGTTTTACCATTCCTAACAATAATCTTATAGTTGTGGTTTTACCAGCCCCATTTACTCCTAAGAAGCCATATATTTCTCCTTTTTTTACTTTTAAAGTGATATTATTTACAGCTGTTAGGGAACCATAATTTTTTCTTAATTTATTTGTTTTAATGACATAGTTCATTTATTTTCACCATCTTTAACAAGTCCATCAACTATCAAATCAATAAGTAACTTAAAAGAATTATTGAAAGCTTTTTCCCCAATATCATCTTTATGAAGAGTAATAAAGAATAAAGAATGTAATATTCCTGTAATTGCTTCAGGATTTTTATTTTTTATAATATCTTTTTCCTGCCCTTCTTTAATTAAAGGTTTGATTTCAGAAAAGTCCATTTTTATATGTTTGTCAATTTTTTCTTCTGGTAATTTCCTAACCAATAATTCATAAGTGTTTTCAGAAAACAAGTCTTTAAATAGGTCATTTTTTTCAAGAGAAGTATAGGCTTCCAACAGTATTTTCTTTAAACCCTTACGAGGGTCTTTTTGGACTAGTTCAGCATACTTCATGAGGTCTTGTCGTAATTTTTGGCCCTCAATATCTAAAATTTTAAAATATAATTCTTCTTTTGAGTTGAAAAAATTATAAAAAGATCCTTGCGATATTCCAACAGCTTTAGTTAAATCTCTAATAGTTGTTTTTTTCAAACCATATATACTAAATAATTTGGTTCCTTCTTCAATTAAGTCCATTATAATCTGTTCTTTTTCTTCTTCAGTAAATCCACCAGGCATTAAATCATCTCCTTATGAAGTTATATAAATGGATGAACAATATATTTATGTGTTCATGAATAGTATATTACTTATTATATAAGATGTCAATATATAAGTGGATTTTTTATTTACCTTAAAATCATTGAAGTTTTTAAATTTAGTATTATTTATTAGATAAAAGTGTTTCAAAAATAAAAAAGCTCCCTAAAATGGGAGCTATCAACGTTTAAGTAGTGATCAGATTTTTTCATATTAATTTATAATTTTAGTTATGGTTTGTACATGAATGCCCACGGAACTATAATTTCATGGAATGATTTTCCACCATGTAGATAGCGAGGTTCTTCATATTTATTATTATAATTAAAATTATGGTTAATGGTAAAACCATGGTCTGAAAAGATTAGTACTGCTGTGGAAGCAGGCATTTTATCTAAAAATGGAATTAAACGATTTTGAGTTTGAAATTTAATTTCTTTTAAAAAGTTATTATAATCATCTTTGGAGCTGTGTACTTTATCATCAATATAGGAAAATTTAATTATTTCATTACATTGTTTTGTATTATTATTTAAGGATTGATAATCATTGATAACTTTATTTTGATTTGTTATATTTATCTCTAAACCAGATTTCTTGAGGGTTTGTATTTGTTTTTCAGTATTTGTTGGTGTTAAAGCAAGTAAAGAATCTTCTTCAATTAATCTAAGAGATAATTGATTGTTTATTTCCTGTTTTATCATTTTCCAAAGGTCCCAACGCATACCATCTAAAAGTAAACAGTATCCTCTTTTCGTATTCATTTTTTTCATTAAGGAAGGATATCTTTCTTTTAATAAATATACCAAATTATTACCCATAAATTTTTCATGGTCTTCCCCCATAATATCACGGCTATCGTGAAAATTTGTAAAGAGTTTTTGGTAATTACCTATGGTTTGTTTAACTTTTTTAAATTTAATTGATTTTGGTACAATATCCTGTACATTTACTTTTTCTGAAAGTTCATCTATTTTAAAATAATCAAATTCTAAGTTTGATAAGTAGTTAGTATGAACCTTTTTCCATTCTTTAAGATCATTTATATTATCTTTTGAATCAAGGTAACTAAAGCTGCTTTCCAGTGAAAAATAATGTAAAGCAAGTTTATAAGTGTTATATTTATATTCATAAAGATGGTTTTTATTTAAATTTTGTAGTTTCTTTTCAACTGTTTCAATATAATTTTCTTTTTCTTGTAAATCAAGGTGTATATTTTCTACGATCTTTATAAATTGAACTAATAATCTATTTATCATTTTTTGTGAAAGAGGTTCTGTTTCAATTGCATCTAACACTTCTTTAATATTGGCTGGAGAAATAATATTAATTAGATTTTTTGAAAGGTCTAATTCATCAATTTTTTTCCTGAAAGCTTTTTTTAAATCAAATTCCTCTTTACTGCTAAAGATTTGTTCATTCATTTCATTTAATGAGTTCTTTAAAGAAACATCTTGTTTTAGTTCTTCAATTAAAACTGTACTATTTTCAGGTATTATTTGAGTTATAAGTTCTTCTAATCCCTTTTCAATTTGATAGGAATTTCTCCAGACTATTACTGCAAATAGTTTTATAAAAACATTTATGTCTGTGTGGTTTATGATTGTTTCTAGTTCCGGGAACTTTTGTTTAACGTAATTTGTTATTATATTGATGTTATTTTCTTTTTCCGCCGGACTTGTATCTTCTCCTAAGTTTCCGGTTACTTTAACATATGTTTTATTATTAATACCAGAACTACCTTCTAACCACTCTTTAAAGATTTGTTTGATCTGTTGGAGAGAAAAACTTCTATTAATTAAATTCTCATATAGTTCATCTAAACTTCTTTCTACTAGAGATACATTACCAGACAATACAGAATTAATTCTTTTTATTACATTTCGATTTAGAATATCAGATAGATTGTTGTAAAGATTTTTATCTGGTTTAACATTCAGCAGATTTCTTATCGGTCTTGCAAATCTTTTATTTCCCGCAGCTTCCATATTATCTAAATATACTTCTATTTTATTTTTATATTCAGGAATTTTTAACTTTTTAATATATTGTTTTACACCAGAATCGATAGTTTGTTGAATTTCCTTTTTTGAAGGTAGTTCAATAGTTTCACCTAGTTGAAAACCGCAGTCACAAACCGGTCTATCCTGTAATATATTTAATGTATTTTGATTACATTTTTTGTTTAATGCTTTAGAAATTGTTCTATCAACTTTAACAAGGTCATCTTTTACAGAGATTAGCTCTATATCTGAAAAATATTTTAAAATTTGATAACCTTTTTTCTTTTTAATATCTAAAATTGGTTTGAAGCGGTCATTACCTTTTTGTTTGTTATGTTCTTTTTGATAAAGATCTATATACTGCTGTTTGAATTCTGAGAATTTATTCTTTACTTCAGAGAAGAAATCACTATCATATATTATAGAATCATCACTTAAAGATAATAAGAGGTTATTTCGGAAACTTCTAATTTCTTGGTATTTATCTTGCTCAGGTATTTTTAAGTCAGGATGGTTTAAGTAATTTACTATATTTCTATAATTATTGATATTATTTTCTAAAAAGTATTTTATCTTTTCAATGTTAGTTAGATATGTTTCTATATTGGGCATGTTTCTATATTTTGAAGCAAATCTTTCTAAACCTTCTTCTGAGGAATAACTGACCATAATTTCATCAAGTAGTTCTTTTACTTTATTAATATAATTACTTATTTGTTTTAAGTTGAATGTTTCAAAATTACTATCATTTTTTAGTCTTTCAACTTGATAAGTCATTCGGTCTAAGTCATCCGAAAGTTCTTTTTTCTTTTCAATTAAATGTTTCCATATATTCTGCTGTAAGGGTAATGAAAAGTGTCTTTTCTGATATCGTGGTGGTAATAATGAACAATCACTTAAAACAGCCTGGAATTCTTCACTTATGAGTTCACCATAACCTATATATTTAATGCGATTAAAGTTGCGGGCATTTAAATTCTTCAAACTGATCTTTTGATTTGCACTATAAGCAGTTAGATAGCCTGAATAAAGTAGAGAATAGATTAAGAGTTTAAATTGTTCCCGACTAAGACCATAACTACCTTTTCTAAGGGTCCAGTATACTTCTTCTAGGGGAGTTTTCTCTTCTTCTAAAATATGGAATACTTTTTTAATAAGTGGATTTTTACTGGGTTCTATAGTAAGCCTAACCCCATTTTTTCTTTTCTTAATTAAGCCCATTGGTTTCATATAGGCATCGATGACACCTAAAACTCTTCCACTTAAGTCTTTAAGGTTATCTATATCTCCAGAACTTATAAATTTATCTAATACAGCATCCATTCGATCTGTGGTTAAAACAGATTGATATGGATTGATTTTTTTATGATCTGGAAATCTTTCCTCTAAAAGGGTTGCTACAATTTTATTTAGAAAACGTTGGAAAGGTAAAAAGCCTAGTTCATCTAAATTAACAATTGATTCATTAAAACCATTAACTACTTTTCCGTTGAAATAGGCATCTCGGAAGATCTTACTGATACGATCAGTTTCTTCTTGAATTAGTGAATTAAGTTGTTTTTTTACCTTTTCCCCTGTTTTAGAACTTTCAGTTTCATATTTTTCTAAAAGAATAATTTTAGCTAAGGCATTTTTTAAAAATTCTTTTTCTTTTAATTCTTCTGGAAACCAGAAAGCAAAGGAGTTTTTTTCTTCTTCCCCTAATTCAGGAATTAATACATCATTTAAATATTTTTTATCCTGATTTACATCAAGGGCGTAACTCATAATTAACATGAAATCTTCTTCATCATTGGTAAGTCTTTCGGCAGTCTGTTTAATATTTTCAATTGAAATTTCTCTCACAGGTAAAAAATATAAAAAACCCTTTCTTTCTGTATTCTGCCAGGTAACGGTTCTTTTTTGGCGATGATTTGCAAACAGATTATTTAAAGGTAAAAACTTTTCTTGAACTTGTTTTCCTAGTTTTGTAAAGATTCGTTTATCATTTTTAAAAAGATTAGACTTTATATATTCAATTCTTCGTTTTATTATAAGGTTAACATCAGCTTCTAAATCAATATAATATTTATTTTTCTTTTGGTCTTCTCCTTTTTCTTTTACCAAATACGCTCCGTGTTGGTACATTCTATTTAAGATATCCTCTACGTATTCATAATTAATGGAAGGATCGAGATCAGTTATTTTAACAAATAGCATATTTGTGATATCTTCTACTGTATATTTTTTGTCAATAGGTGAGATGCTAAATAGGATTAATAGTTTAATAATTTTCATTCCGGTTTTTTGGTCGTCCTGGTCTAGTAGTGATTTTATTTCCTGTTTGTAATATTTGTATACTTTTGTAAAGTAGGGATTGGTCTCCATCATTTCTCTTATTCTACCCACAAAATGATCGAATATTTTATCTGCAGTTAAGAGATTTTCAGCTGGGCTATCCATCATACTATCTATATCTCGGCTGGGATCTCCTTTTAATCTATAGTGAATAAAGTCAATAATTCCTCTATGTTGGGAAAATAGTGGTTTTAAATTATCTAATAGATCGATAGCTGTAGGATGGACCGGATATAGTTTTACAAAATCTTCTTCTGAAAAGCTTAAAGCAGGAAACGAAGTATTGAATTTTTGATAAATTTCTTGTACTTTATCAGTTTTACCTTCTTTTATTTCAATTAATCTCTTATTTATAAGTTCTTTAATATGCTGACCGGTTAAGTAAAAACGTGTTGGATAGCGGTCTTTTATTTTGTTAAAAGCTTCTGGAGTTGTTTCTCCAGTCTTTTCTATTTCTTCCTGTAAAGTAGCCATAATCCAACAGGGCTGTCTTTTAGCATATTCACCTAAAAACTGCATAAATCTTATATCTTCATTAAAACGACGTCCATCTGGCTTAGATCTTAAGAATTCAGAAAGTTCATCAATTAAAATGACAAGCCCATCATATTCGTAATTATTAATTATATCTGTAATTTGATCAAAAATCTGTTGTCTATTATAACTAAAACGGTAAGGTAAGTTTAATCTTTCCAGTAGTTTTTCAATAAGATAAAGGTTACCTGTTTCAAAAAGTTCAGATTCATTAATGCCGTTTTCTCTTAAAAAACTTTTTAACATATTTTGATGTTCTTCTTTGATAATTTTTGATATTTTTTCAATAAATTCTTCTTCACCTTTAAAATTAATACTGGATAATTCATCATTTTCATTGATAAACTTCATAATTTCTTCCATAACAATATCTTCAAGATATTCTTTATTACTGTGTTCTACTAAGGATAGGTTTATAGTAATGTAGTTTTTGTTTAGAACATCTTTTGAAAGTTGTTCTAGACGATTAGAATAATCTTTTTGATCTAAAATATGCTGCCAGGACTTACGATAGTTGAGTAAAAGACTGATTACACTTAATAAATGTGATTTACCTGAGCCAAAGTTTCCTTCTAAGAAATATCCTTTGCCCTCATTTTTTACTAGGTCACCAAAAAAAGATAACATTACTTTTTCTACTTCTTCAGTTATAACAAAGCTTTCAGTTAAAAAATCTCGTAATTTAGGATCTTTTATATCAGCCATTTGGACAACTGTTCGGACATCTTTGACATTTACAAGTTCTTTAATCTTCATCTTCTTTATCACCCAGTTCTTTACTTAGTTTTTTCACAGTTCCCCATAATTTATTATATCCTTGATTATTGTTAATAATTTCTTTGAAAAATTCAATACCTTCTTCAATCAAGCCAGTCTTTTTAAAAATACTAACCAAGGTAGCTTTTATGTAGTAATCAGATGGATCATTACGGAAAGCTTCTTTTAAGTAATCAAGGGCTCGTTCGTATTCTCCCATTTTATATAGACTAAAACCAGCCTGTTTAATGGCAAAATCATTACCGGGTTCAATTTCCAATGATTTCTTATATTCCTCAAAAGCTTCTTCATATTTATCAATTTTTTCTAATTTCTCAGCTAATAGATGGTGTAAAAAAACATTGTCTTTTCTATCACCAATTTTTAACATTGTTTGAAGTTCTTTAACAGCTTTTTCAGGAGCTTTATTTTTCATTTTTAATTTTAGCTTTTCTTTATATGCAAATTCATCTTCAGGTTTTTTATCTAAGTATTTATCATAATATTGAGCGGCCTTTTTATTTTCTCCCATCTTTTCATAAATACTACCCATTAGTTTTTGAAAAGAAGTATTATCCGGATCTTCATCTAATTCTTTCTGGCAAATGTTTAAAGCATCTTCATATTCTTCTAATTTAATTTTTGTTCTTATAATACGCGAAGTTAAGTAATCACTATTA
>JAIPEX010000074.1 GCA_021736945.1 Halanaerobiales bacterium
ACTTATTAAAAGATATCAATCACAACAGGAAGCAAGCTGAATTTTATAATATTAGTTTAAATTGTGAATAAAAAAGAATATGATCGGAGATTATATGACTGCTCTTCAGGCAAGAGATTATCTTGTTTTGAAAGAGCAGTTTTTTATTGAAAGGAATTTATAAGTTTTTGTTCAAATATAAATGAAATGGTTAAAAGTATTAGAAAAATTAAAAAGTAGAAAATGTATGTTCAATACAAAAACATATCAAAATAGTATAATGTATTATGAAAGATTATATCAGTGATAAAATATTATATATTTGAGTATATTAATTTTTATTAAATGTAAATTAGTATTGATATAATATTTACATAATGATACAATATAAATATATAAAGGATTAAATGTAACGTTATAGAACAAAAAGGAGGGTTAATAATGAGTGATTTAACATTTTTAAAGATCGGGAAAAGATTGAAAAAAGCTCGAAAAAACTGTGGTTATACCCAATCAGATGTTGCAAAAATGACGGAACTAAATAGAGTTACTATATCGAAAATAGAAAATGGCAATAAAAATATTGATTCTCTAACATTAAAGAAATTAGCAAAAGTATATGGTTATTCTTTAACATATTTCTTGGAAGAAGAAGAGGAACATGAAGAGTTATCGATTTCATTTAGGACTGATAAATTAACTGAAACAGAATTGGAAGCTGTTAAGTGGGTCAAAAAGTTGTTATTTAATTTTGAAGACCTTAAAGAAATTAAAGAAGGAGATATTTAACTCTATGAATAATTTGAAATTAGAAGCTCAAAGTAAGGCTAATAAAATACGTAATAGATTAGGGTTTGGTAATGAACCTATTCAAGATTTATTTAATTTGGTTGAGATTTTAGAGTTACTATTAGTAAAAAAACCTTTAGATAGGGAATCTTTATCTGCTTTATATTTAAACCATAAAGATAATCGGTTAGTTTTAATAAATACTTCTAAAAGTTTGGGGCATCAATACTTTTCATTTGCCCATGAATTATATCATTATTTTTATGATACTAATATTAATAGTCAAATATGTAATACATTTAAATTTAAAAAACAAAAAGCAAAAAACGAGATTTTAGCGGATTATTTTGCAGTTCATTTTTTGATGCCCCATAATAGTGTGATTAATTTTTTTGATAATATTGATAAGGAAATAGGTTTGAGAGAAGTAATAAAAGCTATGCATTATTTTAAGGTTAGCTATCAAGCCATGTTAATAAGGATGAAAGTGTTAGGCATCATAGACGATAAAAAATATAGGGAATTAAAAGATGAACATCTGAGTTCTGTTTTACCTAAATTAGGTTATGAGTTAGATCTAATTAGACCTACAAAAATAACTGAAATTCCTAAAAAATATACTGAATACCTTACTGAAAATTATGAAGCTGATAAAATTTCTTTTTCTACTCTAAAAATATATTTAGAAGAAGTTGGTAAATCCTTAAAGGACATTGATTATGATGAGGAGGCTGAGGATGTTGTTGAAGAGACCTCCTTTGATTATTGATAATTGTGTTTTGTCGGATTTATTATCTGGAGAATGTTTTGAATTATTAAAACAACTTTATTCTAATAAAATCATAATTCCTAATGAAGTATACAAAGAAGGATTACAGTTCCCTCCATTGAAAAGTGAGTATGAAAATATTATTGAAGAAGACTGGTATGAAGTGAAGCCAATTGAAAAGAAGGAGGATTTGTTTTTATTTAACAGTTTACATAAAAGATTTAAAGGAAATGGCGAGGCTTCAGTTTTGACGTTAGCACAAAGATTAAAGGGAACAGTTTGTAGTAATGATTTGAGAGCAGTAAAAAAGTATACAGATATTCATGATATTCCTTTAATGACAACAATGACAATATTATATGATGCATATAAGAAAGAGATTATAACTAAAAAGCAAGGGCAAAAATTATTAGATAAAATGATCACTGATGGAAGAGATATGGTGGTAGATGATTTTCAAAAAGTGGTTGATTCTTTCGAAAGAGGTATTGGAAAACCTCTTTATTAGTACAAAATTTTATAGAGTTTTATTTTGAAGAGGCACAAAATTATATTTACAAAGTAGGAAAGCGGATTAATATTCTATAATGAGCTGTATAAAATACATTTAAGTTTCAGGGTAAAACTATATGTGAAAGTTGTTATTCTGATATGGGTAGTTAATTTGGTTATCTAATTCAAATAAAGAACTATCTATCACAACAAAAAGTGGGATATAAATTTATGTTCTAGAAAACTAGATTAGTTTAAACTATTATCAGGGGTAGGGGTGTTTTAACTTAGTTTAATAGTAAATAAAGTCTAGATTTTAGATTGTAAGTGGTGTTTTATACAACAGCTACCTATACAAAATATTAATTTTAAAATTTTATATCTAACACATGAATCCTTATCAGTTAAGATTATATCTGGTAAGGATTTTTTATATGAATAGAAATAATTGGAATATGGTTACATAGTACCTAATACAGCATTAAATTAGACTTAATATCATTTCATTGTATTAGAGAGTATATATAAAGATTTAAAAATATTTAATAAATTACGATAATAATTTTAATGATGCATAAATTTTTAAATAATCTAACGATTTAAGATCATATTTTAGGAGTTTAATTATCTAAATAATTAAAAATATATATAATTCTGCTATAAATCATCATTTTTTATTCTGTGTAAAGATTGAATTAGAAGAATTGTTAGCTAAGATATAAGGGAAGCAAAATTCGACAATTAATCCAATAGATTTTTAATCGCAAATTGTCATTAGTTCTATATCAGAAATTGACTAAAATTTACACTAATTCAAATATATTAATAAAAAGGTTAGATATAGCTGAAGAAAATGATGACAAGCATGCTTATATACTTCAAATGCCGACAGTTTGACAGAATAAGGAAGGGGACCACCTAAAGAAGACGAAGGCCTCTAGGAACCATTATAAGTCTAATATAGGTACGGACAATTATAAAGATAAAAACTTATATATAGAAAATTTAATAATAAGGCTAGAGTACTTTAAAAATAGAAAGTTATTATTTAACTCGACAACATTCAGCCATTTAAAGTCACATTTTATTTTACAAGAGGTGATTGAATTGGAAAAAGTAATGATAATTGAAGATTCAAAACTACAGCAGAAAATAATCAAAGATATAATTATAGATTTGGGTTATGATGTTTCAGGTATTTTTGCTCATGGTGAAAAAGCAGTTGATTATATTTTAAAAGAAAATCATCAGCCTGACTTAATAATTATTGATATCGTTTTAGCAGGTAAAATTAATGGCTTTCAAACAGCTCAAAAGATTAAATCAGAAACTGATATTCCTTTTATATTTCTGACTGCAGAAAAAGAGGAGATTCAAGAATTAGAAGCTTCAGTATATTTAAATAAACCTATTAATAAAATAGAAATGAAAAACAATATAAAACTTGTCCTTTATAAGTACAAGATTTATAAGAAAATGAAAAAAAATAATGAAGAACTTGAAATGTTGAATTTCACTGTTAATAAATCAAATTTATTGATCTTTAGAACTACTCCTGAAGGAATAATTGATTATATAAATGAAACTGTTTTAGATAAATTAAAATATACAAGAGAAGAGCTTAATGGGGAACATGTAAAGAAATTAATAAATAATACTAATTACATAAAAAGAGATAAATTTTGGAAAAAGATAAAAACTTCTGAATCAATAACTTATGAAAGAGAATTTATAACTAAAGATGGAAATAGGTTTCCTGTAGAAATAACAAGTCAATTTTTTAAATATCAAGATAAAGAATATGAGTTTGTTTTTGCAAGAGATATTACTAAAAGAAAAGAACAAAGAGCATATTTTGAACAACTTTTTGATAATTCTACAGAAGCTATTGTTCTTTTGGATAATAATCACCGAGTAATAAAAACAAATAGAAAATTTGAATCTTTATTTGGATATAAAGAAATAGAACTTAAAAATGAAAATCTTGATGGTTATATTTTACCTGATAATTTAGTAGATGAAGGTGAAGTTTATACTGAAAAAGTTAAAAAGGGAGAAAAAATTGAAGTGGATAGCATACGGAAGGCTAAGAATGGTAAAAAAATTGATGTTCATCTTCAGGGGTTTCCTATTGAATTAGGAAACGGTCATATTGGAATGTATGCAATATATAGAGATATTACTGAAAGAAAAGAAAGACAGAAAAAAATTGAATATTTGTCCTTTAGAGACCAATTAACTAATTTATATAATAGAAGATTTTTTGAAGAAGAGATGCAACGACTAGATACGAAACGTCAGTTACCTATAAGCATTATTATGGCAGATTTGAATGGGTTAAAGATTATAAATGATAGTTATGGACATAAAAAAGGTGATGAATTGCTAAAAAGAACAGCTAGTATATTAAAAGATTCTATTAGAGATGAAGATATATTAGCTCGTCAGGGTGGAGATGAATTTGCTATTTTACTTCCCCAAACCAAAAAAGAAAAAGCTAAAAAAGTATTAAGCAGAATAAAAAATAAAACGAACAAGACTAGTGCGGAAAATATACCTGTTTCTATAGCCTTAGGAGTTGCAACTAAAGAAAATATTGAACAAGATATAGAAAAGATATTTAAAAAAGCTGATGATAAAATGTATCAAAATAAGCTATCTGAGAATAAAAGTAGTAAAAGCAATATTGTCAAAGGATTATTAAATACTTTAGGTGCAAAAAGTCCTGAAACTAAAGCTCATACAAAAAGAATGGGGAATTTATCTAAAAAGTTTGGTAAAAAATTAAATTTATCTAATTCAGAATTGAATAAATTATCTTTACTTGCTACATTACATGATATAGGCAAAACTACAATTTCTGAAGAATTATTAAATAAAGCAGATAATTTAACTAAAAAAGAATGGGAGATAATGAAAGAACATCCTGAGACTGGATATAAAATAGCTTCATCTTCTAATGAATTCGTTTTAGTAGCTGAAGAGATACTATCTCACCACGAACATTGGGATGGTGGTGGATATCCCAGAGGCTTAAAAGGTGAAGAGATACCTTATTTAGCAAGAATTATATCTATTATAGATGCTTATGATGTAATGACAAATGAAAGACCTTACAGCCAAGCTATCTCTAAAGATGAGGCTCTAGCTGAAATAGGTAGATGTGCAGGAAGTCAATTTGATCCTGAGTTAGTTGAAGTGTTTATGGAGATGATAAAAACCAGTTGAAAATCTAGAAAATAATGTGGTGTATCTGAGCACTAATATAATCAAAAAAATAGAGGTGTTTTCATGAAAAGTTATAAAAAAAGGTTTTATATATGGGCAATAATTGTACTTATAGTTATTTCATCAAGTTTTTTCTTACAGTACCTAAATAATAATAATTTATTAGTAAATAATGTAGAACGTATGACAGAGGCATCAGTTGATGTTTTAAATGGAAAAATTAATAATTGGTTAAATAATAAAGGACAGCTGATTAATGTTGCTAAAAATTATATTGAAATGGGAGAACATACTGATGAGGAAATATTGGAATATCTAGAAGTACTTTTAAATGAAAATGAAGAGTTTTTTTCTATATATTATGGAACCAAAGATAACTCTATGATTAATGCTAGTGGTTGGGAAATGCCAGAAGGTTTTGATTTGAGAGAAAGACCGTGGTATAAAAAAGCAGTAAAACAGGACCAATTGATTTATACTAATTCTTTTATTAATGCCAGCGAGGATGACATTATTATTACAGTGGCTGTCCCCGTTTATAATAAAACGGATGATGAATTGTTGGGAGTGGTAGCTGGTGATGTATCTATTTCCACTATCATCTCTTATGTTAAGGAACAACAAGTGGTTGAAAAGGGTTTCTTTATGTTGATTGATAATGAGAATCATATTTTAGCTCATCCTGATTTTGATTATAATTTAAATAATGGACTCCCCACTATTGAAGAGAAGTTTGGTGAAAATAGTCAAATAAATCAATTTAATATAAATGAAGTAAAAAAAATCAAATTAAATGATAAGGAAGGTTTCTTTTCTTATAAAAAAGTAAAAAATACCCAATGGCGTTTAGCGAATTTTACTCCTTTGAATTATTATACGGATTCATTTAATCAGTTATTAAGATCTTTTTTGTTTGCATTTATATTATCACTATTAGTTATTTTTACTTTCTTATGGTTTCAAAATAAATATGTAATTAAACCATTAAGACGATTTGATAGTAATATTAATAATATCGATTTAGAGAAAAACCTTGATTATAGACTTCCTATTTCTACAAATAATGTTTTTAAATTTTTAAGTGAGTCTATTAATAATGTTTTAGAAAAAACCCAAAATTACTTTCAAAAACTAAAAGCAAGCGAACAAAAATTAAAAATGGAAAAAGAAAATTTAAGAACCACCTTGCATTCTATAGGTGATGCAGTTATTTCCACAGATATAAAGGGTAGGGTTGTTCGCATTAACCCAGTTGCTGAAAAATTAACTGGATGGAAAATGGAAGATGCGATTGGTAAACCTATACATAAAGTTTTTAATATTGTTAATGCAAAAACAAGAAAAAAAGTTGAAAATCCAGTGGATAAAGTTTTAGAAGAGAAGAAAGTAGTAGGGTTAGCTAATCATACAGTATTGATAGCAAAAGATGGAAGTGAATATCAAATAGCTGACTCTGCTTCTCCAATTATAAATGATGAAGACGAAATCACAGGAGTTGTGTTAGTATTTAGAGATGTGACTGAAAAATATATAATGCAGGAAAAATTAAAATACAGTCAAAAAATGTATAAAACTATATTTAATTCAGCACCTATTGGTATCTTAATAGAAAATGATACGGGAGGTATTTTAAAGGTAAATGAAGCAGAGTGTGAAATGACAGGTTATACTAAAGAAGAATTAGAAGGAAGTAATGTTATAGATAAATTTGTGATACCAGAGAACCAAGAATCAGCAAGGAATAATATAAAAAATATTCTTAACGGAGATGACATTGAAGTGGATATAAAAACACCCAAGAAAAATGGAGAAATTGTTTATACGCATTTAAAAGAAACTAGTATTACTTTTCCTGATGGTAATAAGGGTATAATATCTATGCATAATAATATTACTGAACGGAAAAAAGCAAAGGAAGCGTTGAAAAAGAGTGAGAAAAGGTACAAAGCTATCTTTGAGAATACTGGTACTGCTACATTTATTATAGAAAAGGATAAGACTATCTCTATGGTGAATAAAGAATTTGAAGAATTATCTGGCTATAATAAAGAAGAGGTCGAGGGTAATATAAAATGGACCAAGTTTATCGTTCCAGAAGATTTAGAAAAGATGAAAAAGTATCATAAAGCCAGAAGAAAAGAAGGAGAAACCGCTCCTACTAGATACGAATTTAGGTTTGTAGATAGAGATAAAGAAAAACATCATATTCTTCTTGATATAGATATGATACCAGGTACAAATAAAAGTGTAGCTTCTTTGCTAGACATCACCGAACGGAAAAAGGCTGAAGAGGAAGTAAAACAAAGTGAACAGCGTCTCGATAGCCTGATATCCAATACACCAGCAGTTATCTATTCATATAATGTCAATGACAGCGATGAGGAACTAACTTTTGACACCACTTATATCAATGATAATATACAGAATGTACTTGGTTTTGCTCCCGATGATTTTTTTGGACAAGAGGAATTTCACAAGAGTTGTATTCATCCAGACGACAGAGAAAGATTATTTGAGGAAATCCAGAAATTGATTAAGGGTGAGACAGATTCTATAATTATCACTTTTAGATTTAAAGATAGCTCGGGGAACTATCACTGGCTAAGAGACAGTGAAAGAGTCGTTTCTAGAGAAGATAAAGAGATGAAAGTATTTGGTGCCTTTTGGGATATCACCGAAAGAAAACAAGCAGAGGAGCAATTACAATACAAAACCTTCCACGATGAACTGACTGGATTATACAATAGAGCTTACTTTGAGGAAGAACTAAACCGCTATGATAACAAAAGGCAGTTACCCTTAAGTATTATTATGGGTGATGTTAACGGGCTTAAAATAGCTAATGATACCTTTGGACATAAAGAAGGCGATAAACTTTTAAAAAGAATTGCACAAATAATTGAAAATTCCTGCCGTCAGGAAGACTTAGTAGCTCGCATTGGAGGGGATGAGTTTGTAGTATTACTGCCTCAGACGTCAAAAAAAGAAGCAGAAAAGATTTATGAGAGGATTAAAGTTGCCTGTCAAAAAGCTGAAAAAGATCCTATTAAGCCTAGTATTGCTCTAGGGGGTGCAACCAAAAAAGAAACAACCGACGATTTTGAGACAGTATTGAAAAAAGCAGAAGATAAAATGTATCAAAATAAAGTGCATGAAAGTCCAAGTGTTCATAATACTATTCTTGATTCGTTAGAGACAATGCTTAGAGAAACAACCAATGAGACCTTAGAACACAGCCAACGGCTTAAGGATTTAGCTGTAGATTTAGGAAAGAGATTGAATTTATCTAGACATAAGTTAGATGTTTTAGCTTCATTGGCAGATCTACACGACCTGGGTAAAGTAGCTATTTCTAAAAACATCCTACAAAAACCATGTTCCCTGAATTCTAAAGAATGGGAAGAAGTTAAAAGACACCCAGAGATAGGTTATAAAATAGCCAGTTCGTCTTCTAAATTAAATGAGATAGCTGAAGGTATTTACTGTCATCATGAACACTGGGATGGTGATGGTTATCCTCAGGGGCTTGCAGGTGAGGAAATACCATTATTGGCCCGTATTATCAGTATTGTAGACGCTTATGATGTAATGACCAATGGTAGACCTTATAAAGAACCCATGAGTAAAGAAGAAGCTCTAGCTGAAATAAGTGATTGTGCAGGTAGTCAGTTTGATCCAGAGTTGGTTGAAGAATTTATAGAACTTCAAGAAGCTAGATAATAACGAAGTATATTAAAGAGTTTGTTTTGAATTGTCGAATAATATCAATCACAACAGATAAAAGGCTACTTTAATCCACCTAGTTATTATTAGTAAAACAGTTAAATATAATCAGATAATATTACAGATATTAAAGAAGAAGAAGGCAAAAATTTCAAAAGTAAATTTTCACAAAAAACGAGAGATTTTTCATTAAATTTTGATAAAAAAATGAAACCTTATCAGCTGAAATTGATTAGACAATATACAATATTAGATAAATTGACACACGAAGTCTTGCAGGTAGTAGGGCAACATAATGCTCAGAGCCTACAATGTCTGCTAAATACGCTTGTTGATTATATAGCACAAAGGACTATGAACGGCATATACGGGCAATTAAAGGGGCAAGAAACCAGAGAGAATTTAAAACAAAAAAGTTTATAGATAAACATAAATTTAAAGATAAGCCTGTTAACTTTCATTACAGGGATAATATCCTACAAGTATAGATATAGTGGAGAACTTTTATTTATAAAAATAGTCTATAATAACTGTCAGCATATGAAGCTGATATATAAGCAACTAGAGTACAGCATAGCAAAAACGTATTCCATTAAAGTGGTAGAGTAATATGATATAATTAAAAAGATGGTATTTAAATTTTTGTAGAGAAATTAGAACTGAAACAAGTGAAAAATATAGTATTCATTTAATTGATGTAGAAGGTGTAAATGATAATAATGATGGGACAACTGAAAGGATCGGAGAATTATTTGTGCAATATAAACGAGAAAATACTTTTGTTGAATTGTTTATGAAAACAGATCGATTTATTGATGATGAATTAAATTCATTAAACTTTTATATTAATCGTGATATTGTTAATGATTATGATTATGAATTAACCATTTATAAATATGAAAAACATATTTGTACTTTTCAGAATTAAAAAAAATAGTGTTGTTATAAAAAATATGTAGGCAGGAATATATGTGAAAGTTGTTATTCTGATATGGGTAGCTAGTTAGGTTATTTGATTTAAATAATCTTTACTCTATCACAACAAAAAGTGGGAGATCAATTATTTTTTAGAAAGAAATATCAGTTAACTAATCTAATAATGTCAAAGTGTATGTTAAAAATAATAAAAAATTAAATAAAGAAGATATTTAGAACTGTAACTGCTCTTTCATGCAAGAAATAATTTTGCCATGGGAGAGCAGTTTTTATTTTAAGGGTATATTATTGCATCCCTTGTAAAAGCTATAGTCTAAGTATGTTTATGCTGTCTAATTTGTCTAAAGGCTGTTAGAGAGTCACATAAGGGCGTAACTATTAATAAGATGAAAATAATTGAAAAGGTGGATTATAACATTTAATTTATCTTGTTGGTAATGAAAATTGTATGGAAGGATATTATATTAATTCTTCTCTATCATAGCAAATATAATGGGGTAATATTGTCGGTATCAAAATAATAACAGCATCAATTAGACTTACATCAGTCAATAACTGGACGACCATGGTAAAATATTTTAAATTGATGTTGAAGAAAATCTGTTTTAAGATTAAATACCACACAGATAGTTATAATGCTAATATTATATTTAATACAGTTTAAGAAAGTCAGAACACCTAGCGTATAGGCTTTTTTTTCATATTTACGCAGACACTTGGACTCATCCAAATTTCATAAACCGAACTCTATATTACATATCACTTTTTTAATAAATAATAAGCAGGATATTTTTGGGATTTATATAATTTATAATTTAAGTAATAAATAAATGGGATTGGAGGGTTAAATATGAAAAATAAAAAGTTTTTGATGTTATTTATTATCAGCTGAAATGTATAATTAAATGCACGTAGTATAAAAAAAATAGACACATCCCGGTAACCTCCTTTATAATGTTAGTAACTAGCCAAACAAAACAAGGAGGCACCGACATGTGTCAAAATAATTATAACACAACTGGCAA
>JAIPEX010000075.1 GCA_021736945.1 Halanaerobiales bacterium
AGTTATTGAAGAGATAAATAAAGATAATCAATACTCTGTAATACTTTATAAAAACAAGGTTTATTTTGGAGGAGAAGATATAACCGACCTTGTTATTAATCGTTTAGATCAAAAATATACTGAGACTGATACAAATGAAACAGAATAACCAAAAGCAGTATACGATAAAAGAAATAATGGAAAAGATTGATGGTGTTTATGAAGGTAAACTTTCCCTAGACCATCAATTTAACGGAGTAAGTAGTATTGAAAATAATACTGCAAATAAAATTACTTTTGCAGAGAACAAGAAATTTATAAAAAAGGCGGCTGAACACGCTGAAGGCCTTGTTTTAATTAATAATAATTTTGGCGAAACCGATATAAAAAACCCTTTGAAAGTAGAGGATACTAGATTTAGTTATGTAAAAGTAGCTAAACTTTTTACTCCAATTCCATATTATAAACCCGGTATTCATGATACAGCTGTAATAGAAAAATCGGCTAGTTTAGGAGATAATATTTCAATTCACAGTAATACTTACATAGGTGAAAATGCTGAGATTGACGATAATGTTATAATAGCACCTGGGGTTAAGATAGCAAAAAATGTTAAAATCGGAGCTAATTCTGTGCTGCATCCCAATGTAGTAATAGAAAGAGACAGTAAATTAGGTAATAATGTAATTATAGAAGCCGGTTCTGTAATCGGTTCTGAAGGTTATGGATATATAACCAGAGAAGGTAAACACTATCATATTCCTCAGCTTGGGAATGTTATTATAGAAGATGATGTTGAAATTGGAGCTAGTGTGACAATTGATCGGGGAACTCAATCCTCTACCATTATAGGCAAGGGAACAAAAATTGACAATCAAGTCCAAGTCGGTCATAATGTAAAGATAGGCAAGTACTGTTTATTAATTGGCCAAGTTGGAATTGGCGGCAGTGCTATATTAGGTGATAATGTGATTGTGGCCGGTCAGGCAGGAATTACTGATCATGTTAAATTAGGTAACAATGTTAAGGTTGGAGCAGGTAGTATTGTAACTTCAGATATCACTGCTGATTCCTTTTATCTGGGCAATCCAGCTCAGGATAGAATGAAAGAACTGAAAATAAGAGTTATTAGAAAGAAGTTACCTGAATATTGGAAGGAAATTAAAAATCTAAAGAAAAGTTAGAAATTTAGAAATCGTGATTAAATTTATTATTTAATATATATTAGTCCTTGCAGAGGGGATGGAAAAATTGGCTGTATTTAACCGAAAGCAGAATACAATTAAAAAGAGAGTAACTATAGAAGGTATTGGACTTCATTCTGGCAATCAAGTAAAAATGAGTTTTAATCCCGCTCCTCCTAATTCAGGTATTGTTTTTAAAAGAATTGATCTAAAAAATGACCCTACCATCCAAGCAGTAGTCGAAAATGTAACTTCCACAGAGAGGTCTACTACTATTGGAGTTAAAGGAGTTAAAGTTAAAACAATTGAACATCTTATGGCTGCTTTAAGTGCATTTGAAATAGATAATATTGTGATAGAGATTGATAATGATGAATTGCCTGCTTTAGATGGAAGTGCCATAAAGTATGCAGAAGTATTAGAAAAAGCGGGTATAAAAGGTCAAAAAGTAAACAAGGATATTATTAAAATAAAAGATAACTTTTTTATTAAAAGTGAAAATACATATCTTGGTGTTTTTCCAGCAGATGAATTTAAAATTAACTATTTATTAAAATATGAACATCCAAAAATAGGTACAGAGTATTTAGAATATACTTTTGATAAAAATAGTTTTATTAAAGAAATAATGCCGGCTCGCACTTTTGGTTTTGCTGAGGAAATTGAAAAGCTAAAAAGAAAAGGTTTGGCCTTAGGTGGAAGTCTGGATAATGCAATTTTACTAAAAGAAAATAAAGTTGTGAACAATTTAAGATTCAAAGATGAATTTGTTAGACATAAAGTATTAGATTTAGTTGGGGATTTTTATTTAAACGGACCTCTAGTTGGAGAAATTATAGCAATTAGAACCGGCCATAAAGATAATCATAAGATGAATCAAATTATAAAAAAAGAAATAAATAATTTTTAATGGGGTGTGTAATATGTATGATATTGAAGACATTTTAGAAATTCTTCCACACAGGTTTCCCTTCTTATTAGTAGATAGGGTAGTTGAACTTGAGGAAGAAAAGAGAGTAGTGGCACTTAAAAATGTAACATATAATGAAAACTTTTTCCAAGGGCATTATCCTGAAAAACCTATAATGCCCGGAGTATTAATTATAGAAGCTTTAGCACAAACTGGTGGTTTTTTGATGTTAAATATTGCTGATGAGGAAAGTGATGCTTTACCTTATTTTGCTGGCATCGATAAAGCTAAGTTTAGAAAGCCAGTTGTACCTGGTGATCAATTGAAGCTATGCTGTGAAGTTATTAAATTAAAAGGTAGGGTAGCTAAGGTTAGAGCTGAAGCATTTGTAGGAGATGACCTTGTTGCAGAAGGCAGACTGCTTTTTGCAATGAAATAATTATTTTGAAAGGAGATTTGTTATTGTGAGTATAGGAGATAAGGACAAAAAAGTACTAAATATTTCTGACAAATATCAAAAAGCCTATATCCATCCCCAGGCTGAGATTGGAAAAAATGTTAAAATTGGACCTTTTACAACGATCGGTCCTAATGTTAAAATCGGGGATGATACTGAAATTGGTTCCCATGTAATGATTCAAGGTGATACTTTTATTGGGGAAGGTAATAAAATATACCATGGAGCTTCTTTAGGGATATCCTCCATAAAAGATAACAAAGATGATTACCTATTTATTGGTGATAATAATATTATTAGGGAATATGTTAGTATAGAAAGTGGTTCTTCAAGTGGAAATGGGGAAACAAAAATAGGAAATGACAACATGATTATGGCCTATTGTCACATTTCTGCGAATAGTAATCTGTCTAGTAATATTATTATGTCTAATGCAACTTCACTGGGCGAAGAAGTTATGGTGGAAGATCATGCTGTAATAGCTGGTATGACAAATGTAAAAGAACATGTTAGAATAGGTAGAATTGCTATGGTAGGAGCTCATTCTAATGTTCTAAAAGATATTCCACCCTATATAATAGTTGATGGACATCCCGGTCAGGTTTCAGGGATTAATATTATAGGGTTAAGAAGAAATGAAATAAAACCTGCTGTTAGAAAAGAGATTAAAAGAGCTTATAAAATATTATACAGATCTGATTTGGATATTAATGAAGCAATCATTGAAATGGATAATAAGTTAAATGCCGACCAAGAAATAGAACACTTCTTAAGATTCTTAAGAAATGTGAAGCGCGGTATCTGTCGTTAGAAAGGTGTATTAAATATGGATAAAATCGGATTAATAGCAGGTTATGGGAAATTACCATTAATCTGGGCAAAAAAAGCTCAAAAACATGATATTGATGTACATGCTTTTCCAATTTCAGAAGAATGCAGTACAGACCTCAATAAACATACATCTACAACAGATAATTTGAGTTTAACTCAACTTGACTCTTTAATTAATAAGTTAAAAGAGTATGAGATAAAACAAATAATTCTTTTGGGTAAAGTCAACAAAAAATTTTTTTATGAAATGAATAATTTTGATCAGCGGTTTATTAAACTTTTTAAAAACACTGATAATTTAGAGGACCACACTATATTAAAAAAATTAGTTGAAGAATTTGATAAAGAAGGTATCGAAGTACTCCAACAGAATATATTTTTAGATGATTTATTAGTTCCCAGTGGATTATTAAATGATGTTAAACCTAGTGATAGACTATTAGAAGACATGAAATATGCTTTTCAGAAGGCAAAACAGGTTGCAAATTCAGATATAGGTCAAACTGTTTTAATCAAAGATAAGGCTGTATTAGCTGTAGAAGCTTTAGAGGGAACTGACCAAGCTATAAAAAGAACTGGTAATTTGGTAAATGAAGGTGCTGTGATGGCAAAGGTCAGTAAACAAAATCATGATTTTCGATTTGATATTCCTACTATAGGATTAGATACAGTAAAAAATTTAATTTCAATAAAAGCTGACGGCTTAGTATTAGAAAGCGATAAGATATTATTAATCGATAGAGAGAGGGTAATTAAATTAGCCAATGAGGCTAATTTATCTATAATGGCTATTTCTCTTGAGGAGGTCTAAAATGACCGGTAAAATTATGGTAGTTGCCGGTGAAATTTCCGGGGATGAAAGAGCAGCAGAAGTTGTCGAAAAAATAAAACATTATAATCCTCGCGTTGAATTTTTCGGTATGGGATCTGACAAATTAAAAGAACAGGGTGTGGATATAATAATTGATCCCACTGATATAAACTCGATAGGTTTTTTGGAAGCATTGCAAAATTATAAAATACATAAAAGCAACTATAATAGATTAAAAGAAGCCATCAAAAAAAGAAAACCGGATGTATTATTCCTTGTAGACTATTCAGGTTTTAATATGTTAATGGCTCGTCTGGGTGCAAAACTTAACATACCAGTAGTAGATTATTTTCCTCCTTCTGCTTGGCTGTGGGGTGAATGGCGTGCTAAAAGAATGGCTAAATACGATGCTTTAATAGCGGCTAATTTCCCTATGGAACGTGATGTATATATTAAAAAAGGAGCTAGAACAGAATTCGTAGGACATCCTTTGGTAGATGAAATAGAAGTAGAATTAGATAAAAATGAATTAGAGGAAGTATTTGAAATAGGGGAAAAGGAAATACCAATTGCTCTTTTACCTGGGAGTAGAAAAGAGGAGATAGAAAAACTTCTACCCCTGATGGTTGAAGCTGCTGTAAAATTAAAAGAAGATAATTATAATTATGTTTTCATAATACCATCTGCTAATCCTAAGTTTAATGAGTACATAGAAAGTGTTTTAGTTAATTATCCTATTCAAGCCAAGATTGTAAATAATCATGTACATAGTGTTTTAAAAATGTCTCATTTTGCAATCGTAACTTCTGGGACCGCAACTCTAGAAGCAATGTTATTAAGTACTCCAATGTTAATTATTTATAAAATAAGTAGTTTAACTTACAAAGTGGCTAAATTATTATATAAAAAAGATTATTTTGGGATGCCTAATATTTTAGCTGAAAAAGAGATTGTACCTGAAATAGTACAAGAAGAAGTAACAGTAGAGAATATTTATAATAAAGCCCACTATATTTTATCTAAACCATATTTAATTACTGATATAAAGATAAAACTATTATCTGCTGCGGAAAAACTTGGTTCCACAGGTACTATTGATAAAAC
Organism: Halanaerobiales bacterium; assembly: GCA_021736945.1. GTDB lineage: Bacteria > Bacillota > Halanaerobiia > Halanaerobiales > M55B127 > M55B127. The sequence goes on from JAIPEX010000075.1 coordinate 5,277, forward strand.
TGCTAAACTCGTATTGAAAGAAGGAAATATCGATGTACTTCAAAGATAAAAAAAAGATTTTATTTGCAGCTATTGTAATATTAATTATAATCGGTGGAGTTGCCTTTTCTATATATCATGAAATGAGTCGCGAAGATAATATACAGCAGGGCAATAATAATGGCAGCCCAGAAAATGAGTACTTAACAAATATAGATTTAGAGTTATACAATAACGACAAAACTATAAAGTGGAATTTAGATAGTGAAAAACTTGTAAGAGAAGATGAAGGTAATATATATAAAATGGATTTACCGAACTTTCAAGCTTATGAAAATGATCAATTATTATATACTGGACAGGGCAATAGCGCTAGTTATAATAATAATGAAGAAATGATTAGTTTAACTGGTAATATTGAAATTGATAAAAATAAGTTGCTTCTGGAAACAGATAAAATTACATGGAATCAAAAAAATGATGAAATAAGGGGAGAGAATGGTGTGAAACTAACCTCCCCAGAATTAATTATTACGTCTAAAGAGTTTACTGCTCCTGTTTCTTTAAACAGGATTGTATTTAAAGGCTCCGAAAATAAAAGGGCAAAAGTTGAATGGAGGTAGTTTCTAATGCAAAGAAAGAACTTTTCTAAGATTGCTTTAATATTATTATTAATATCTGTATTTATATTAACATTAAGTTTAAATATATTAGCTCAACAAAATTTGACTGCTGATCAACTCATATTTGAACAGACGGAAGAAGGAGCTGCGATTATTGAAGCTACCGGAAATGTCAAAATGGATTACAATGAAATGGAGATAACAGGCAATTATGCCAAATTCGAACAGAATAAACAAATTGTAACTTTTGAGGGAAATGTTAAAATGGTGATGGAAACTGGAGAATTAACCAGTGATAATTTAAGATATGAGATGGATAATGATTATCTGGAAGCTACAGGTAATGTTTTACTACAAGCAGAGAATTATAAAGTTGAGAGCAATGACTTAACTTATAATAGATCAACTAAGGAAATGAATTTTACAGGACAGCAAGCCTATATTGAATATGATACGATTACCGCTAATGCTGATCGGATTAAAGTTTTAAACGAAGAGAATAAAGCTGTGTTATCTGGGAATGTATCCGGACAACAACGGGGTAACAAATTTAAAGCAGATCAAATTGAGATTCTAAATAATGGTGATAAAATTGAGATGACCGGTAGTGCACAACTTAATTTTGAATCTTCAGAGGAGTAATATATATGACAATTACTGCTACAAGTCTAGTCAAAAAATATGATAATAGAAAAGTAGTAAATGAAGTTGATCTTAATGTAAATAAAGGAGAAGTAGTTGGTTTATTGGGTCCTAATGGAGCCGGGAAAACTACTACTTTTTATATGATTGTGGGTTTGATAAAACCCGATAATGGTCAAATATATCTAGATGATCAGGATTTAACCCATCAACCGATGTATAAAAGAGCCAAAAAAGGTATAGGCTATTTGGCCCAGGAACCGTCTGTATTTAAGAAAATGACAGTATATAATAATATTAAAGCAATCTTAGAATTAAGAAATTTAAGCGCCGAAGAACGCAAAACAAAAACAGAAGAACTATTATATGAATTTAGTTTAAACAAAATAAAAGACAGCTATGGTTATCAATTATCAGGTGGTGAAAGAAGAAGAGTAGAAATTGCCCGTTCTTTAGCTATTGAACCTTCTTTTATACTTCTAGATGAACCATTCACCGGAATTGATCCGATTGCTGTAAGTGAAATACAGGATATAATATTGTATTTAAAAGATAAAGGTCTGGGTGTTTTGATTACAGACCATAGTGTAAGAGAAACCCTAACTATAACTGATAGAGCATATATTATGTATGAAGGGGATATATTGATGTCTGGTAATTCAGAAGAGATAGCAGAAAGTGAATTAGCCCGTAAGTTTTATTTAGGTAACGAATTTAAGATTTAATAGATGTTGAGGAGGTAAACTTTTGAAGTTAGTTTATAAATATATATCAAAAGAACTAATCACACCCTTTTTATTTGGGGTTGCCGCTTTTGTAGGGATCTTTATTGGAACAGATCTACTATTTACCCTGACAGATTTTTATTCTAATTGGGGAATTGGAATTATAACATTAGTTAAATTATTCTTTCTCAGTTTACCTTCAATAATAGTATTGACATTTCCAATGGCCACACTTCTTGCGACTATAATGGCTTATAGCCGATTATCAAACGATAGTGAAATTACAGCTTTTAGGGCTGGTGGAGTAAGTGTCTACAAACTAGTTATTCCAGCCTTAATTATGGGCTTGGTAATGAGTTTCTTTGCAATTGGTTTAAATGAGTATGTAGTTCCACGATCAAATTATTTATATGATAGAATAGTTTGGGAGTTCCAACATGGGGAGAAGATGCCTTCAACCCAGTATAATCTTTATTTAACTCCAATTGATAATGAAAGTAATAGACCAGATTATATTCTCTACACCCATAAATTTAATGGTGACACGGGTGTTATGTCCGATGTATACCTACAGGATTATGAGCAAGGGGAACCAAATGTATTAATTAAAGCTGAAAGTGCTGAGTGGTTAGACACAGGTTGGAAATTTTATAATGGCAAAATATTTTATTTAGAGACAGGGGAAAGAGTTCCCGGTCTTGAATTTGAGGAATATAATGCAACACAAATTTTTAATAAGCCAGAGGAAATTTCGAAATTAAATAAAAAAGTATCAGATATGAACTTTAGGGAATTAATAGAGTATATAAATTTACGAGAAAAACAAGGACGTAAAGTATTAGAAGAAAAAGTTAAACTTCATCAGAGGTTATCGATCCCATTTGCTAGTTTTATTTTCGCATTATTAGCAGCTCCTTTAGGCATTAAGCCGGGTCGATCAAGTGGATCGGCGGTTGGTATGGGATTAAGTATTATTGTTATCTTTATCTATTATATTTTAATGACTGTAGGAGATGCAATGGGTTCTCAAGGTACAATACAACCCTGGTTGGGAGCTTGGCTGCAAAATATTGTCTTTTTAATATTAGGAAGTATATTATTATACAGGGTGGCTAAATAACAGGAGTGTAAATTATGAGTGGAATTAGTATTATGTTATTAGTATTAATATTTAGTGGAATAATAGCCTATATCGGTGATAGGATAGGAATGAAAGCGGGTAAGAAAAGAATTTCTCTTTTCGGTTTAAGACCCCGCTATTCTTCCATAATTATTACTGTATTAACGGGTATATTAATCGCCCTGTTAACAATTTCTATCCTACTTTTTACCTATACCAACTTAAGACAGGCTTTATTTAATATCAATGATGTTTTAGATAGACTTCAGAATTTAAATCAAAAGCTAGAAGAAAGAGACCAGGAATTAAAAGAAATGAAGACGGAAATAGAGAATAAAGCTACTGAGTTAGAAAAATTAACGAAGCAACGAAACGAGCTCACGGCTGAGTTGGAAGAGACAGAACAGGAATATGATGCAACTAAAAAAGATTTAAAGGCTGCCCAAGAGGAAATTAAAAAGTTAGAGAAAAATAGAGATGAATTAGAAAAAACAATTGCACTTTTAGAAGAAGAAAGAGATAAACTGGAAAAACAAGTTAGTGAGTTAAACCAAAAAATAAGTACTCTTACTGAAGATTACGAGGAAGTAAAAGATTTAGCAACACAGTATAGATCTGGAATGGTATATTACATGGGTAAAAATATAGTATATCAAAAAGGAGACATAGTATATTCTGAAGTATTAGAAGCCGGAAAATCTCAGGATAAGATTATTGAAGATTTAAATGAAATGCTTGATAAGGCTAATCAAGAAGCAAAAGAGAAAAATATAAAAGTAGATGAAGAAACAGGTCGGGCACTAAGAATACAGTATGAAGATGTTTCAAATGTTGCAAAAATTTTATACAACATGGATAAAGGTCAAAAGGTTATTGTAAGTCTGGTGGCAAGTTTTAATGTACCAGAAGATGATTGGTTGTCGGTGAACTTTTTATTAAACAGAGATTTTATAGTATTTAATAAAGGGGAAGTTATCGCCAAGAAAGTCATAGATGCTAACCTTGCAACTGAAGAATTAGAGAAAGAACTTGAAAGTTTATTGAAAACAATAAATGGCAAAGCGATTCAGAAGGGAATATTACCCGACTCTGAAGGACAGGTGGGTTCACTTGATTTTAGTGAGTTCTATAATCTTCTTAACAGGATTAAATCAATCCAAGGAGAAGTTGAAGTTAGAGTAATTGCAACTGAAGATATTTGGAGAGAAGATAGATTAAGTGATAATTTAAAATTTGAAATTAATAATCCTTTAAAAGGAGATTTAAATAATGCTGATGGGGATTGATCCAGGAAAGCATAAATGCGGTATAGCAATTTTAACAAAAGATGGACAAGAAGTTTTCAAAGATATCTTTGAAACCACCAATCTTAGTAAAAGAATCAAAGAACTTTTCAATGAATATTCTATAGAAAATGTAATAGTTGGTAATGGAACTTATGCCGATAAAGTTTTTAATATATTAGATTTACTAATGGATAAAAAAATGATCAAATTTATAGACGAAAAAAATACAACCTATTTAGCAGAACAAAAATATTTAAAAGAAAATCCACCATTTGGTTTACAGTTTCTTAATAAAATAATCAAATTCAAACCCCAAAAGCCCTTAGATGATTATGTTGCAGTTATATTAGTCGAAAAGTATTTAGATAGATAAAAGATAATGTATTATATCATATAAAATGAAAAATCCCTCATCAGATAATAGATGTCTGATGAGGGATTTTAATTTTACATTAAATTTTAATTAAAATTCATAACCAAAAGAAATACTCAGTTTTGAATATCTAACATCATAATTTCCTCTAGAACCATTATTAACAGAATAGATAATTTCACCATTGTATTGCTCCATACCTACTCCAGCGCCTGCAGCATAATATAATCCGCCACTAAGTTCTTCAGTATCTTTATAGTCATCGCTACCACTAAAAGTATTGTAACCTAAATGACCAATCACATATGCTCCTTCTTCCATATCATATTTAAAGATTCCGTAAAGTGGCATAAAGTTAACTTCTTTAGCTTCGTTATTTGTGAAAGTTCTTGATAATTGATATCCTAATCCGCCACCAAAACTCATTTTGTTTTTATAAGGAATTATATATTCTCCGTTTATGGTAAAACCACCATCTACATCATGTTCCATTTCGGTTTGGTCAGTTTCAGTTAAATTACCACCCATATCATAATCAACACCAATACTCCAGGTACCCTGTTTTAACATATTAGCATTCATATGACTGTCAGCTAGAGCACTTGCACTAATCAACATTAAAGATAAAACTAGAATAAAAATACTTAATTTTTTCATTTGAATCCTCCTTGTTATTTTTATTATAATTACTTTACTTATATCTATAATTAGTTATTTAAAGAGAGAATCCTTCTTTTGAAAACAAATTTATATTAGTTCTAATATATAAGCAAATTTCATAAAAATGAGCCTTGATTTAACAGTAATTAAAACAATATAAAAAAGGCTTCACCCCATTTTTTGTTGAATATAGTTAATAGGAAAAAACAAAAATACTCACAAAAAAGAGGTGAAACCTATTAATA
>JAIPEX010000076.1 GCA_021736945.1 Halanaerobiales bacterium
TCCTTATTTACATTTTGGACAAATTTCTCCTAGCTATATATATAAAAGGATTAAAGAAACAGATATTGAAGCAGAAGATTTTTTAGAACAACTTATTGTACGAAGAGAACTTAGTTTTAATTTTGTTTATTTTAATGAGGAATATAACTCACGATTATCAAAAATTTTACCCGAATGGGCAATGGAAACTTTAGAACATCATAGTGAAGATGAAAGAGAGTATACATACTCATTAAAAGAATTAGAAAATTTTGATACTCATGATGAATATTGGAATGCAGCTCAAAAAGAGATGGTATTAAGTGGATATATGAATGGTTATATGAGGATGTATTGGGGGAAAAAAATACTAGAATGGACTAACAATCCCCAAAAAGCCTTTGATATTGCTCTTCATTTAAATAATAAATACTTTTTAGATGGTAGAGATCCAAATAGTTATGCAGGAGTTGCCTGGATATTTGGAAAACATGATAGAGCTTGGAAAGAAAGAAAAATATATGGAAAAGTTAGATATATGAATAAAGCTGGACTCGATAGAAAATTCAATATGGAAAAATACCTAAAAAAAGTTGATAAATTGGGTTAATATTGATAGATAATCACATATAAACTTCCTTTAATTACTGAAAAAGGCTTTACAAACAATTTTAAAACATCTATAATATTATAATAGTTGTATAAAATGTAATTCAATTTAAGGAGGTATAAGCAGGTTTACCTGCAGATATATATGAGAGATAAAATCTATGATATATTAAATTATTTAATTGAAGAACTTCTCAATAGTGGAGATGAAGTGGTTGAACAAGAAGATTTGATTAATGACCTTGTTGAAATGGGCTATGAAGTTGAAGATATTGATAAAGCTTTTCAATTAATATTTGAAAAACCTGAGGTTATTGAAGATAAAAATATCGAAGCAATATCTGATGAAAAATTTTTAAATAGAATTTTTACCGTACGAGAAAAAATGTATTTATCAAAAGAACACAGAGGTTTAATTAAAAGGTTATTATTAATGAATGTTATTACCATTAAAGAAACAGAAGAAGTGGTAAACAAGATTATTCAGAATGTTTATTACAATAAGAATAAGAATTTTAACTTTTGGGATGTAATACAAGATGTGGTAGAAGATGAAAACCGAATTAGATATATTTCTAATCACTTTAAAGAATTCTCAACTAAATTATCAAAAGATTTCAAATATATAAATTAATTAATTATTTTGGAGGTTAATTTGATCATGTCAAAAAAGAATCTAGTTATTGTAGAATCCCCTGCTAAAGCCAAAACAATAAAAAAGTTTTTAGGTAAAGATTTTAATGTTGAGGCTTCTATGGGTCATGTAGTCGATTTACCCAAAAGTAAAATGGGGATCGATTTTGAAGATAATTTTGAACCTAACTATATAACAATAAGAGGTAAAGGTAAAGTTTTAAAGAAATTGCGAAAAGAAAAAAAGAAAAGTGAAAATGTTTACTTAGCCACTGACCCTGATAGAGAGGGTGAAGCTATTTCATGGCATTTATCAAATGCGTTAAAATTAGAAGAAAGCAAAAATAGAATTTCATTTAATGAGATTACTCACAATGCAATAAAAAAAGCAATAGAAAGTCCAAGAGAAATAGACCATGACCTGGTTGATGCTCAACAGGCCAGAAGATTATTAGATAGATTGGTAGGTTATAAATTAAGTCCTCTTCTTTGGAAAAAAGTTAGAAAAGGATTGAGTGCCGGCCGTGTACAATCCGTTGCTGTCAAAATAATTTGTCAACGTGAAGAAGAAATTGAAAATTTTGAACCTGTTGAATACTGGACTATAACTGCTGTATTTAGTGATGGAAATAAAGAGTTTGAAGCCGATTTATTTAAAATTAAAGAGGAAAATTTTGAAATAAATAGTGAAAAAGAACTTAATGAAATATTAAAAGAACTAGAAAAAAATGACTATATTATTGATAATATAAAGGAAAAGAAAAGAAGAAGAAATCCATATCCGCCATTTACTACAAGTACATTACAACAAAGGGCTTCTTCTGTTCTTAATTTTTCTGCTAAAAAGACCATGTTTATTGCCCAACAATTATATGAAGGTATTGATATTGGTAATGAAGGAACAATTGGTCTAATTAGTTATATTAGAACAGATAGTACTAGACTTGCTAATGAAGCCAGGAATCAAGCGGAAACCTTTATTAAAGAAGAATTTGGTGATAAATACTATCAAGGTAAAACTTATGGTAAAAATGGAAGTAATACTCAAGATGCTCATGAGGCAATCAGACCAACATCAGCTTTCAGATCACCAGATAATATGAAAAAATATTTAACTAGTGATCAATATGCATTATACAATTTAATTTGGAACCAGTTTATTGGTAGTCAAATGAAACCAGCAATTTATAAAACAAATACAATAGATATATTAAATGGAGATTATAAATTTAGATTTAATGGCTCAGAATTAATATTTCCTGGGTTTTTAAGATTGTTTGATAGTGATAAAAAGGATGATTATATACCTAAAGTCACTGAAAATGATAAAATAGAAGCTGAAAAAATAGATCCAGAACAACATTTTACCAAACCACCACCAAGATATACAGAAGCATCCTTAGTAAAAACAATGGAAGAAGAGGGAATAGGAAGACCAAGTACTTATGCTCCTACCCTTTCAAAAATTGTTTCACGTAATTATGTAAATAAAAAAGGTAAATATTTCATACCAACTGACTTAGGGAAAACAGTAAATGAACTCTTAACTGAATTTTTCCCAGATGTAACAGATATTGAATTTACCGCACAATTAGAAAAACGTTTGGATAAAATTGAAGATGGTAAAGAAGAATGGCAGCAAATATTAAAAGATTTCTATGAAGAATTTGAAGAACGCCTAGAGAAGGCTTATGAAAATATGAAAAAAGTTAATATGGATATAGAAACTGATATTAAATGTGATAAATGTGGAAGACCTATGGTAATAAAACATGGTAGATACGGTAAATTCTTAGCTTGCACAGGTTTTCCAGAATGTAAAAATACTAAACCATATCTTGATAAAATTGGAATTGATTGTCCGAAATGTGAAGATGGGGAAATTGTAAAGAGAAAATCAAAAAAAGGAAAAACATTTTATGGTTGTAGCAACTACCCAGATTGCGACTTTGTTTCATGGGATAAACCAACCGAAAAAAAATGTCCTGAATGTGGAAGCATGATGGTAGAAAAGTATAGCAAGAAAAAAGGTACTTACTATAAATGTACCAATAAAGAATGTAAACACACTGAAACTGAATAATGTTATATTTGACACGATTTAATTTATTGTGTTAAACTTAAAACATTAGAAGATTTATAATTTTGCAAATATTATAGGAGGTTCATTTAATGGAGAAAATAAAAGCAACGACTATAGTTGCTGTTAAATACAATAGCAAAGTAGCTTTGGCCGGTGATGGTCAGGTTACTATGGGTGACACAGTTATGAAGGCTAGTGCGCGAAAAGTTAGAAGATTATATAATGAAGAAGTGTTAGCTGGATTTGCCGGTACTTCTGCTGATGCCTTTACTCTTTTTGAGAAATTTGAAGGTAAACTTGAAGAATATCATGGCAATTTAGAAAGGGCAGCAGTTGAGTTAGCAAAAGAATGGCGTACTGATAAAATGTTAAGAAAATTGGAAGCGTTATTACTGGTAGCTGATAAAAATAAAATATTATTAATTTCAGGTACTGGTGATGTTATAGAACCAGATGATGAAATTATGGCTATTGGATCAGGTGGAGCTTATGCTAAAGCAGCTGCGAGGGCTCTTCTGGAAAATAATCAGAATTTAACCGCAAGAGAGATTGCTGAAAAATCCCTAAATATTGCAGCTGATATTTGTATTTATACTAATAATAATATTGTAGTTGAAGACTTATAAGTTATAAGGAGGCAGTTTATGGAATTAACACCAAGTCAAATAGTTGAAAAACTTAATCAATATATAATTGGTCAGAATGATGCAAAAAAATCAGTAGCGATTGCTTTAAGAAATAGATATAGAAGAAGATTAGTTGATAAAGATTTGCAAGAAGAAATTATTCCAAAAAACATCTTAATGATAGGTCCAACTGGTGTAGGTAAAACAGAAATAGCACGAAGATTAGCCAATATTGCCGAAGCTCCATTCAGTAAAATAGAAGTGACAAAGTTTACTGAAGTTGGTTATGTTGGTAGAGATGTAGAATCTATGGTTAGAGATCTATTAGAAAGTGCTATTAGAATGGTTAAAGAGAAAAGAATTGAAGATGTTCAGGAAGAAGCTTTACAGGCTGCTCGTGAAAGAATTATTGATAATCTATTACCTAAGCCTGGTAAAAAACAGAAAAAAGGACCTTTCCAATTTCTATCAGATGAGGAAGAAGAAAAAGAAGATTCCTCTGAAAGTTATCAAAGAATTCAAAGACGAAGAGATAAATTAATGGAAAAGCTCAAAGAGGGTGAATTAGACGATAGGAAAATTGAAATTTCAATAGAAAAAGATTCACCTCAAATGATGGAACTTTTCACTGGCCAGGGAGTAGAAGAAATGGGTATAAACTTCCAGGACATGTTTGGTGATATGTTTCCTAAGAAAAAGAAAACAAGAAAAGTAAAGATTAAGGAAGCTATTGAAATTTTAAAAGACGAAGAAGCAAAAAAGCTTATTGATAATGAAGAAGTAAAATCTGAAGCAATAGATTTAGTAGAAAATGACGGAATTATATTTTTAGATGAAATTGATAAAATTGCCGGAAGTGAACAGGGTTCAGGTCCAGATGTTTCTAGAGAAGGAGTACAACGAGACATATTACCAATTGTTGAAGGCTCAACAATAATGACAAAACATGGTGCAGTAAAAACAGATCATATTCTTTTTATTGCAGCGGGTGCTTTTCACATGTCTAAACCTTCTGATCTTATTCCGGAATTACAAGGGCGCTTTCCTCTTAGAGTAGAGTTAAGTAGTCTATCTGTTGATGATTTTGAGCAGATTTTACTACAGCCTAAAAATGCTTTAACCCGACAGTATAGGGCATTACTAGAAACTGAAGGATTAAACATTACATTTACAGATGAAGCTATTAGAGAAATCGCTGAATTTGCTTTTGAAGTAAATGAACAAACGGAAAATATTGGTGCGAGAAGATTACACACTATTATGGAAAAATTACTGGAAAAATTATCATATAATGCACCAGATAATATCGAAAATACGGAAGTTACAATAGATGTAGAATATGTAAATGAACAATTATCTGAAGTAGTAAAAGATAAAGACTTAAGTAAATATATTCTATAATACATCAAAATAAAATTAACGGAGGTAATTATGATGAGTGAGATTTTAGAAAAAAGTCGAAAAATTAATAGATTGTTGCAAAGGTCAGGTGGTCAACCTGTAGATTTTGAAAAAATGGCCCCAGTTTTATCCGAAGCTATTGAGTCCAATACCTATATTACTAGTAAAAAAGGTAAAATATTGGGACATTCATTTATGGAAGATTTCGAATGTGAAATCATGGATGAAATTGTTACTGAAAATAATCGTTTTCCTGAAGATTATAATAATAGTTTATTAGAAGTATCTGGTACTAAAGCAAATATAACACAGGAAGATAAAGTATGTGTTTTTGATCCTGAAAATAAATGTATGTATTCTGATAAATTAACAACTATTGTACCTGTTATAGGTGGTGGAGATCGTTTAGGTACCCTAGTCTTGTCAAGGTATGGTAATAAATTTAGTGATACTGATCTTGTATTAGCTGAATATGGTGCTTCAGTTGTAGGAATGGAAATTTTAAGAAAAAGAAATAATGAGTTTGAAAAAGAAGCTCGTAAAAGAGCAGCTGTACAGGTTGCAATTGATACATTATCATATTCTGAACTTGAAGCCATTGAACATATCTTTGATGAGTTAGATGGAAAAGAAGGTTTATTAGTTGCAAGTAAAGTTGCTGATCGTGTGGGAATTACTAGATCAGTTATAGTAAATGCATTAAGAAAATTTGAAAGTGCCGGTGTAATCGAATCAAGATCATTAGGTATGAAAGGTACTTATATTAAAATATTAAATGATTATTTACTGGAAGATTTGGAAAAATTAAAGCTTTAAATAATAGGCTTTAAAACAATTTTTGTAAATATCTTATTGATTAAAATAAATTATTATGTTATACTAGCTATTGGTAATAAATAAACACATCTAGTGGACTCTGTCACTGGTGCTGTTCAATAGAACAGTAGTGGTATCGAGGTTTAATCCTCTTCGATAATTTAACAGGGGAAGAAGCAGATGGAAGTTTAAAACCAGAGAGGAGGTGGCAATATTGTCTGTAGTAAACATGAAACAACTACTTGAAGCTGGTGTCCATTTTGGTCACCAAACAAGAAGATGGAATCCAAAGATGAAGGATTACATCTTTACAGAAAGAAACGGTATCTATATCATTGATTTACAGCAAACCGTTAAACTAATGGATAAGGCTTATGAATTTGTAAAAGAGGAAGCAGCAAAAGGAAGTGAAATTCTTTTTGTCGGTACAAAAAGACAAGCACAAGAAACAATTAAAAAAGAAGCTGAACGCTGTGGAATGCCTTATGTAAATCAACGCTGGTTAGGTGGTATGTTAACTAACTATCAAACTATTAGTAAGCGTATAGACCGTTTAAATGAACTCGAAGAGATGGAAGAAGAAGGACTTTTCGAGGTGTTACCAAACAAAGAAGTTATTGAGTTGGAACGTGAAAGAGACAAATTGCAAAGAAACCTGGGTGGTATCCGCCATATGGACGGATTACCTGATGTAGTCTATATAACAGATCCTAGGAAAGAATCAATTGCTGTAGCTGAAGCTAGAAAACTTGATATACCAATAGTTTCTATCTTAGATACCAATTGTGATCCAGATCTAATAGATTATGAAATCCCCGGTAACGATGACGCCATTAGAGCGGTTAAATTAATAAGTAGAATAATTGCTGATGCTGTCTTAGCAGGCAAGCAGGGAGAACAGCTTGAAAAAGAACAAGTTCAGGATGAAAAAGTAAATGAAGATCTTGAAGTTGTAGAAGAACAATAGAACTTATTTAAGGCGTTGATTAAAGGGCTCCCTTTTTCAACGTCTTTTTTATTAAATTAAGGAGTGGATAAAATGTCTTTATCGATGAAAGATGTTAAAGAGTTAAGAGAAAGAACTGGTGCAGGTGTGCTTGATTGTAAAAAAGCTTTGGATGAAACTGATGGAGATATTGAAGCTGCAATAGATTATTTAAGAGAAAAAGGAATGTCTGAAGCAGCAGAAAAATCTGGACGTGTAGCAGCAGAAGGGTTAGTTAATGTCTTAATCAATGATGATAGAAACAAAGGCCTTATTGTAGAAGTTAATAGTGAAACAGACTTTGTTGCTAAAAACGAAAGATTTCAAGATCTTGTTACAAATATTTCAAAACACATTATGCAAAGTGATGTTCAAGATGTAGACAAATTAAGTGAAGAAAAATGGTTTGAAGATGAAAATAAAACTGTTGATACAATCATTAAGGAAGCAATTGCAGGAATTGGCGAAAACATTAATTTAAGAAGATACAAAAAGATAGAAACAGATGGTTTTCTATATGGATATATCCACCTCGGTGGTAAAATTGGTGTTTTAGCAGAATTTGATGGTGAAAAAACTGAAGAACATTTAAAAACTGCTAAAAATATTTGTATGCATATAGCGGCAAGTAATCCTGAATATTTAGATAGAGATTCAGTTGATGAAGCTATTGTTAATAAAGAAAAGAAAATCATTAAAAAACAACTTGAAAACGAAGGAAAACCTGAACACATTTTAGACCAAATCGTAGAAGGTAAAATCAATAAATTCTATAACCAAATTTGTCTATTAGAACAAGACTATATTAGAGATACAGATTTACAGGTTCAAGAAGTAATGGAAGATTCTGATATTTCTATAAACCAATTTGTTCGATATGAACTTGGCGAAGGAATTGAAAAGAAAGAAGAAGATTTTGCAGAAGAAGTAATGTCTGAAGTAAATAAAAATGATTAATTTATGGTAATTAAAAGAGAGCACCTAGTGTGTTCTCTTTTTCAATGTGAATAGAAATAAAGGATTTTTATATAGAATCGAGAATATATTTCTTGGAGGTAGAGTAATGACTCGAACACCCAAATATTCTAGAGTTTTATTAAAATTAAGCGGAGCTGCCCTGGCTGGTAACCGTGAATATGGTATTGACCCAATAACTATACAAAATGTTGCTGGTAAAATCAATGAAATTGTAAGTGATACAAAAGTTGAAATGGCGATAGTTGTAGGTGGGGGTAATATCTTCCGCGGTGTAGCTGGTTCGGCTAAAGGTATGGACCGAGGTACAGCTGATTATATGGGAATGTTAGCAACTGTAATTAATGCCTTAGCCTTGCAAGATGCTATCGAAAAATATGGTTTAGAAACAAGAGTACAATCTGCAATTGAAATGAGACAAATCGCTGAACCATATATTAGAAGAAGAGCTATTAGACATCTAGAAAAGGGCCGAGTCGTAATTTTTGCAGCAGGAACTGGCAACCCATTTTTTACTACTGATACTACTGCTGCTTTGAGAGCAGCTGAAATATCTGCTGAAGCAATATTAATGGCAAAAAATGTTGATGGAGTTTACGATGATGATCCCGTTAAAAACGAAAATGCAGTCAAATATAAAGAATTAACATACATTGAAGTATTAAATAAATCATTAAAAGTTATGGATTCAACCGCAATTTCACTCTGTATGGACAATGATATTCCATTAATTGTTTTCGGATTAGATGACTATGATAATATTGAGAGAGCTATTATTGGTGAAGATGTGGGGACTGTTGTTAAATAATTTATATATGGATATTTTAAGGGGGAAATAAAATGATAGCTGAAATTACAAAAAAAGCTGAAAAAAGGATGAAAAAATCTCTTAATTCAACGAAAGAAAATTTAGATACTGTTAGAACAGGTAGAGCAAGACCATCGCTTGTAGAAAATATTATAGTCGATTATTATGGTTCTGCTACTCCACTTCAACAAATGGCTAAGGTTGTTGCTCCTGAGCCTAGACAGTTGGTTATTGAACCCTATGATAAAAATGTTATAGAAAATATTGAAAAAGCAATTATGAAGGAAAATCTTGGACTAACTCCTAATAATGATGGAAATGTCATCAGAATCAATATTCCTAAATTAACTGAGGAAAGAAGAAAAGAACTTGTTAAAATAGTCCATGAAAAAGCTGAAAAAGGCAAGGTAAATATAAGAAATATAAGACAAAATATAAAGGAAGAACTTGAAGACTTAGAAGACGAAGGTGAAATTTCTGAAGATAATTATTACAGAGGATTAGATAATCTACAGGAATTAACTGATGAATACTGTGATAAAATTGATGAAATTGTAGATAATAAAGAAGAAGAAATTATGAAAGTATAAATATGTAATGCAAAAAAACGATAAGTATTTATTAGAAGAACTTAATCATTATATAGAAAAACTCGATCCTGAATGCAATTATGAGACTAAGGAATATTCTCCACTTAATGATAAAAGTGGCAGAGGGAACAAAATTATCTTAAAGATTTTATGTAAAGAGGATAAGGATATAATTATATATTCTTATGAAGAGTATGTTTAATTCCCCTCTATGAAGGTATAGAGGGGTTCTTTATTATTAAGGAGGTCAATAATGCAAAATTATCCTTCACATATAGCTATAATAATGGATGGAAATGGTCGTTGGGCTGAAAATAAAAATATGCCAAGAACATATGGTCATAAAAAAGGAGTCGAAACCTTAAAAGAAATAGTAAAAGCATTTATAGAGTTTGGTATTCCAAGTTTAACTGTATATGCTTTCTCAACTGAGAATTGGAAACGACCTCCGAAAGAAGTAAAATATCTGATGTCATTATTTAGTAAAACTATTGAAAATGAGGCAGAGGAATTAAATCAACAAAATGTGCAAATAAATATAATTGGCCGTAGAAACAATTTAGATGAGAAAGTATTAAAAAATATTGAGTGGATTGAAAAACTTACAGAAAATAATAATAAGTTAGAATTGAATATTGCTTTTAATTATGGTGGAAGAGCTGAAATAATTGATGCCGTTAAAAAAATGATGAAAAATCCAAATATAGATTTAAATAATATAAATCAAGAACTAATTAGCAAAAATTTATATAATCCTAATATCTCTAATATCGAGTATATTATTAGAACTGGTGGGGATAAAAGAATTAGTAATTTTCTTTTATGGGAATCCGCATACGCTGAATTATATTTTACTGATACTTATTGGCCAGAATTTTCTAAAAATGATTTAAAGAAAGCTTTAGATGAATTTACTAATAGAAAGAGAAAATTTGGGGCACTTGATAATGGAGATGATTTATAATATGTTGCTTAAAAGGATTATAAGTAGTATTATAGGGATATTAGTGTTCATTTTAATTGTTACTTGGGGTCACTTTCCATTTTTTCTCTTAATATCTCTTATAACAGCTGTGGCTCTATATGAATTTAATAAAATGACCTCAAATAATAGTTTGATTCCATTATTAATCAGTAGTATGCTTTTTTTAATAGTTTCTTATTTAAATTTAATTTTTAGCTTAAATTTTCCTATCGAATATCTTTTTATATTAGTATTACTTATCTTTTTTTATGATAGTTATAGAAAAAATAATTTAGAAAATATTATTCAAACTATTTCTGGTAATTTATTGGCAATTATATATATTGTGTTTGGACTTATATATTTTATATATCTTAGAAATATCGATTTCAAATTTGGTTTATGGATTGCCTTAGTTGCAACTTGGTTAACAGATATCGGTGCATATT
>JAIPEX010000077.1 GCA_021736945.1 Halanaerobiales bacterium
CCATTAGTTGCCAGACTAATTGGAATTCTAGACCTTTTAAAAGTCGGAGGATTTCAGCGTAATATTAGTTTGGAAGATGGTCTTGAACTATTAAGAATCCTCGTTCGTGAGTTTAGCGAACGGGCGGGGAGTAGGTCAAACATTTTAATCATACAAATCCTATTTTAAAGCCAAATTTTAAAAATAAGATAACGAGAAAAAGCATTAATTTTCTTAATGAAGGAGAAGAATTCAACTTATAAATATAAATTAAATTGATATTATAATTGAAATATAGGCTAGTGAGTATTATAATAACATAACACATATTAATTTTTGAAGGGAGTATCATATATTGTTAACTGTCGAAAAGATCGGTGGAACTTCTATGTCGAAGTTTCAAGATGTATTAAAAAATATAATAGGTAGACCGGGAAATGACCGTTTTAGTTATAACAGGGTTTTTGTGGTATCAGCTTATGCCGGAGTTACTAACTTACTTTTAGAAAACAAAAAGGAGTTAAAACCAGGTATTTATAAAAGTTTTATTAACAATGATGATATCTACAAAAGAAAGCTTGATCAACTTACCGAACATCTAACAGGTATAAATAAATCATTGACTGAAATCGGACTGGATAATAACGAAGCTGATCGGTTTATCAAAAAACGGATAGAGCATACAAAAAAGTACTTGGATAGTATGGAAGAAATTTTATCTTCTGGATACATTAAAGAAGAAAATATTTATTCAGCTGCGCGTGAGATACTAGCTTCTATAGGTGAGGCTCATTCCGCCTACAATTCATATAATATTTTATCAAATTTGGGTATTAATACTGAGTTTATTGATCTAACTGGTTTTTATGACAGAGAACAGCTTTCAATGGATGAAAGAATAGAAACATCTTTTAGAAATGTAGATATTTCTGAGAATATTATTATAGCTCCTGGATATACTAAAGATAAAGGCGGATTAGTGACAAAATTTAACCGCGGTTATTCTGAAATAACTTTTTCTAAAATCGCGACCTTTTTACAGGCTGAAAAAGCAATTATTCATAAAGAACATCATTTGTCTTCAGCTGACCCTGAGATTGTGGGCGAAAAAAAGGCTGTCCCGGTGGGTAGAACTAATTATGATGTAGCTGATCAATTGGCAGATATTGGTATGGAAGCAATTCATCCCAAAGCATCTAAACCCCTCGAGATGGCGGGCATAAAATTAGTTGTTAAAAATACTTTTGAACCAGATCATCCTGGTACACTCATAACAAAAGATTATGTGGTTGAAGATTCTAAAATAGAAATTATTGCTGGTTCTAAAGATTTAGTAGTAATTGAAGTCCATGATACTTCAATGGTAGGTGAAGTGGGTTTTGATTATGAGATTATGAGAATTTTTAAAAGGTATAATATAAGTTATGTTATGAAGGCGACTAATGCAAATAGTATTTCTCAGGTAATTTGGGAAAAAGATTTAAGTGATGATTTGCTTGAAGAACTTCGGCAAAAATATAAAAGTATTAAGATAAGAAAAATAGCAATGGTTTGTTTAATAGGTTCTAATATTAGTAAACCAAATATTTTAGCTAAAGCTGCTAACGTGTTAGGAAAGAATGGAATAAATATTAACTGTGTTTCGATTTCTTTAAGTCAAGTTAATATACAATTTGTAGTAGATCGAGAAAATTATCGTAAGGCAATAATTTTATTAAACAATAATTTAATGCTTAATAAATAAATAATGGTGGTGTAAATTTAATAATGGAAAAAGAAATTCCTTTCAGTAAAGAAAAATTAGAAAAAATAAAAAATGAATATCCAACTCCTTTTCATATATATGATGAGAAATCTATAAAAGAGAATGCGAAAAGATTTTTAGAAGCTTTTAGTTGGAATGAGGGGTTTAAAGAATATTTTGCAGTTAAAGCAACACCAAATCCTTATATATTAAAAATATTAAAGGATATAGGCTTTGGTGCAGATTGTAGTTCATTAACAGAGTTAATGTTAGCGGAAGAAGTTGGGATTACCGGAGAAGAAATAATGTTTACTTCAAATAATACTCCAGCTGAAGAATATGAAAAAGCAAGAGAGTTGGGAGCAATAATTAATTTAGATGATATTTCTCATATTCCATTTTTGGCTGAACATGGTGGTATTCCTGACCTGATTTCTTTTAGATATAATCCAGGTAATCAAAGAGCTGGTGGCTTTATTATGGGTAATCCTGCTGAAGTTAAATATGGTCTAACCAGAGAACAAATTTTTACTGGTTTAGAAGAAGTTCGCAAAAGAGGTGTTAAACGTTTCGGTCTTCACACATTTATTGCCTCTAATCAATTAGATCCTCAGTATTTTATAGATACAGCAGAAATGATGTTTGAGTTGGCAGTAGAAGTTAAAAAAAGATTAGATATTAATTTAGAATTTGTAAATATTGGCGGAGGAATTGGTATTCCCTACAGGCCGGAAGAAGAAGCAGTAGATTTAGAATTTGTAGGGCAAGGAATTAAGAATAAATATAATAAGATTATTAAAGAAAATAATCTTGATCCAATGGCTATATATATGGAATGTGGTAGAATGATTACTGGCCCTTATGGTTATCTAGTTTCAGAAGTAATTCATAAAAAGGATATATACAAAAAGCATGTAGGGTTAGATGGCAGCATGAATGATCTTATGCGGCCCGGAATTTATGATGCCTATCATCATATTACAGTTTTAGGAAAAGAAGATAAGCCAAAGACTGAAACTTATGATGTGACAGGTTCTCTTTGTGAGTCTATTGATAGATTTGCAGTAGATAGAGACCTACCGAAGATTGATATTGGAGACACATTAGTTATTCATGACACCGGAGCGCACGGCCATGCGATGGGTTTTAATTATAATGGGAAATTAAGAGGAGGAGAACTCCTTTTAAGAGAAAACGGGGAAGTTGTTGAAATAAGAAGGCCTGAAACTGTCGAAGATTATTTCCGTACCCTGGATTTTGATAAATTAAAAGATTTTGAGTAAAATAAAAAAACAAGTAGCCCCTGGAAAGATTTTATAAAATCTCTCCAGGGGTTTTTATATTTTTATGATATATATCACAGAAATTATATTAAACCTTCTATATAATGTATTTAAAGTTGATAAGTTTAATATACTTAATTTTTATTAGGAGGAAAAATTATGAGTGATAAAAAAGAGAGATTAAAAGAAATTTTAGAGAGATTAAATAATGATGAAGATATAGAAGGAGTTAAGGCGGAAGCACGAGAACTAATCGATGAAATCTCTGCTAAAGATCTTTCTGAGGCAGAACAAGCACTAATAAATGAAGGACTTGAAGAAACAAAATTAAGGCACCTTTGTGCTGCTCACTTAGAAGTTATGGCAGATGAATTAGATGAACTTCAAAGGGATTTGGAGTATTCACACCCCTTAGCAGTTTTAATAAGAGAACACGATGAAATATTAGAAACTTTAAATAGACTTGAAATTGCTGTTAATAAAATAGATAAATTAGATGAATATGATCCTAACAATGAAGTCTTTGGTGAATTAAAAGAAGTTGGAGAACTTCTGTTGGAAACTGAAAAACATCATGAACGTGAAGAAGAAGCTCTATTCCCAGAAGTAGATGAAAAAGGGATTACTGGTCCGACCAGAATTATGAGAATGGAACATGATGATTTATGGCCCTACAAAGAAGAAATAGCTGAATTAGCAAATAATGTAAGTGAAATGGATTTTGCTGAATTTAAAAGACAAATTAAAGAACTATCTGAACATTTAATTCTAACATTAAGAGACCATATTTATAAGGAAAATAATATATTATATCCAACTGCTAAAGATGTAGTTGATGAAGATAAATGGGAATCAATTCAAAAATTAAGTGATGAAATTGGTTATTGTTCTTTTACAACTTTAGAAGAAAAGGGTGAATAATTATGAGTGTAATTAATTTAGATAATCTAGTCGCAGAGGAAAACATGAGAGGAATTATGACTAAAGATGTTTTAAAAAATGAAAATGTACAAGTTAAAAATCTTATTCTAGAAAAAGATGATGTTGTTCCTGAACATCAAGTTCCAGTCAATGTTTTCTTTCATGTAATTGAAGGAAAGGGAACTATTATGATAGGGGATAAAAAATATGAATTAAATGAAAAAGATTTTATAACTTGTCCACCCAACACCCCAATGAAGGTAATGGCTGATAGAGGGGAAAGTTTCAATATTATAAATGTTAAAACCCCTGCTTTAAATTAAAAAATTGGCTTATAATTAAGCACAGGTTTCTCCTGTGTTTAATTTTTTAAGTAAAATTTGACCTTCTTTGACTTTAGTTTGAAAATATAGTATAATATAAAAAGAAAATAAAGTAATATAGATTGGAGGGGTTTTAGATGAGAATGGAAGATTTTACACGCAAGGCACAAGAAAGTTTAGGTGAAGCACAGCATATTGCAGAAGACAACGGCAATCAGGAAATTTATCCTGCTCATCTTTTTTTATCGTTAATTAAAGATGATCAGGGAATAATGATACCACTATTGGAAAAACTCGGGATCAATTTATCAGCTTTTGAAAAAGAGTTAAAAAATATTATTGAAAAACTACCCAAAGTATATTCTGAGGGTGGACAGTTATATATGTCCCAGGATTTAAATAATGTAATTAGAACTGCTCGGAAAGAAGCAAAAAAATTAGATGATGAATATATTTCAACCGAACATTTTCTCTTAGGACTTTTATCTTCTGGTAAAGGTAAAACTTATGATTATTTGAATTCTAAGAACATTGATTTAGAAAAAGCTGAAAATGCAATAAAAGATATTAGGGATGGAGCGAAAGTAACTTCTCAGAATGCTGAAGAACAATACCAAGTACTGGAGAAGTACACAATAGATGTGACTGAATTGGCAAAAGATGGAAAGTTGGACCCTGTAATTGGTCGTGATGAAAGGATTCGTAGAATCATGCAGGTATTATCCAGGAGGAGAAAAAATAACCCTGTATTAATTGGAGAGCCTGGTGTTGGTAAAACTGCTATTGTAGAAGGTTTAGCTCAAAGAATAGTCAATGGTGATGTACCTGAAGCATTAAAAGATAAAAAAGTTATAAAACTTGATATGGGTTCACTTATTGCCGGAACTAAATATAGAGGTGAATTTGAAGACAGATTAAAATCTGTATTGAAAGAAATTAAAAAAGCCGAAGGACAAATTATATTATTTATAGATGAAATGCATACTATTGTTGGTGCCGGGGCATCTGAAGGTTCAATGGATGCTTCTAATTTATTAAAACCGGCTTTAGCAAGAGGTGAGCTACACTGTGTTGGTGCTACTACATTAAATGAATATAAAAAGCATATAGAAAAAGATGCTGCTTTAGAAAGAAGATTTCAACCTGTAAAAATCTCTGAACCTACTGTAGAAGATACTATTTCAATACTTAGAGGATTGAAAGAAAAATATGAGATTCATCATGGGGTTAGGATTCAGGACAATGCATTGGTTGCAGCAGCTGAATTATCCGAAAGATATTTAACAGAAAGATTTTTACCAGATAAAGCTATAGATTTAGTAGACGAAGCTGCTTCAAAACTAAGGATAGATATAGATTCTATGCCTTTGGAAATTGATGAACTAAATAGAAGAATTAGAAGACTTGAAACAGAAAAAGAAGCACTTAAACAAGAAAAAGATGAAGAATCACAGGAAAGATTAGAAGAATTAGATGAAAAGATTAATAATTTGAAAGAAAAAAGAGATCCCCTTTTAGCGCGCTGGGATAGAGAAAAAGAACTAATCCAGAAAAGACAAAATTTAAACGAAGAAATCGAAAAGTTAAAAGTTAAGGCAGAAAATGCAGAAAGAGAAGCCAACTATGAAGAAGCAGCTCGCTTAAGATATGGAAAACTAAATGAACTACAAAAAGAATTAGATGAAACTAAAGAAAAAATTGAAAATATAGAGGAAGAATTTAATGTACTAAAAGAAGAGGTTACAGCAGAAGATATTGCTGAAATAGTTTCCTCTTGGACTGACATTCCTGTACAAGAATTGATGGAAGATGAAAGAGAAAAGCTTGTCCATCTTGAGGAAGAACTATCTAAAAGAGTTGTTGGACAGGATGAGGCAATAACAGCGGTAAGTAATGCCATAAGAAGATCTAGAACAGGATTACAAGATCTTGATCGTCCTTTAGGTTCCTTTATATTCATGGGACCAACTGGAGTAGGGAAGACTGAATTAGCAAAAACTTTAGCTGCTTACCTTTTTGACGATGAAAAGAATTTAGTAAGACTTGATATGTCTGAATATATGGAAAGGCATGCTGTGGCTAAGTTAATTGGTTCACCTCCAGGCTATGTAGGCTTTGAAGAAGGTGGACAATTAACAGAAAGAATCAGAAGACAGCCTTACTCAGTAATTCTTTTAGATGAAATAGAAAAAGCTCATCAGGATGTATTTAATATATTACTTCAGATTCTTGATGATGGAATTCTAACTGATAGTCAGGGTAATGAAGTTAACTTTAAAAATACAGTTATTATAATGACTTCAAATATAGGTTCTGATTATATACAAGACCTTGAAGATGAAGAAGAGATCAGAAAAAGAGTTACAGAAGCTTTAAAAGGTAGTTTCAGGCCAGAATTTTTAAATAGGGTAGATGAGAAAATAATATTCCATACCTTAAGTAAAGAAAACTTATTAGATATAGTAGATATTAAACTTGATGATTTAAGAGAAAAACTATCAGAACGTAATTTGGACATTGAAGTTACTAAAGAAGCAAAAGAAGAAATTATGGAATTAGGATATGATCCTACTTATGGAGCAAGGCCGATTAATAGGACAATACAGAAATATTTAAAAGACCCATTAGCTATGCAAATGTTGGAAAATGAAATAAATGAAGGATCAAAGGTCTTGATAGATTATAATGAAGAAGATGAACAATTTAAATTTAAAACCCAATAGTTTAACCTATACCCCGTGTAAAAGCGGGGTTTTATTCTTTAAAATAAAGGGATATTTCCAATAACATAGAAATGTTAAATTAAGAAAATATTATTAAGGATTTGATGCTGATGTTTAAAAAAAGAAATATTCTTTTAACTATAGGGATAATATTATTCATAATAATTATTGGATCTTTAATATATTTAAACCAAAGTTATTCACCATTGACCGGGAATCAACAATACTTAGAAAAAGAAGACATCAAAGAATATGATCGATATTATCGTTTTGGAACAAAATCCAATAATAATGCGGTAATATTTTATCCCGGAGGAAAAGTAGAAGAAGAAGCTTATGCACCTTTATGCGACAAAATAAATCAAGCTGGATTTTCTGTTTTTTTAGTTAAGATGCCATTTAATTTAGCTATATTTGATAAAGATAGGGCTTCAAATATAATAGATGAATATAAAGAAGAGTTTGATAATTGGTATTTAATTGGGCATTCCTTAGGAGGGGCTATGGCTGCTAGTTATCTTGCTGAAAAGGATATTAATTATTATTCGGGTTTAGTATTTTTATCTTCTTATCCTCCAGAAAATGTAAATTTTAATAGTAATAATATACGTGTTTTATCTATTTCAGCTTCTGAAGATGAGGTCATGAATAAAGTTAAATTTATAGATAGTAAAGAAAATTTGCCATCAGATACAATATTTCATACTATAGATGGAGGTAATCATGCAGGTTTTGGTAATTATGGTCCTCAAAAAGGTGATGGTAAAAGAACTATCAGTCGAGAAAAGCAGTGGGAAATTACTGCTAACTTGATTATTGATTTTATTAATGAGATTAAGTGAAGGGGGTAAATATTTTGAACATCAAAAATATTGGTCTAACTATTTTAATAATTGCTGGGGCCTTATTAATTGGTAATGGTATTTATCATATGTTCATAGATTTACTAATAGACACTAATATGAGTTTGCTAGTTAAAATAGGAATAATAGGTATTATTGTCGGAATTATTGTCTTATTAATTGGATTAATTATAGAAAGAATTAAGGATAAAAGAAATGAAAATTTTTGATAAAAAATTCTGATGACTGAAGGAGATATATAAATGATTAAAAATGTAGTGTTTGATTTGGGCAATGTTCTTCTAGATTTTAATTCAGATAATATAATTGCAGACCATATAGAAGATGAAAAGCTTCATCAAAGAATCTCAAAGAATATTTTTGAAAGTAAGGAATGGATAAAACTTGATAAGGGTGAAATTTCTGCTTCAAAAGCTACTGAAATATTTATTAAAAGACAACCAGAAAATGAAAAGTTAATAAAAGAGATTATGCACAATTGGAAATTCTACCTTAGACCCATTAAACCAAATGTAGAGGTTTTAAATAAACTTGCGAATATGAATATAAATCTATATATTCTTTCAAATTTCCATAAAGAAGCGTTTGAAGTAGTTTATAATAAATATGATTTTTTTAAACATTTTGATGGAATGATAATATCTTACCAAGTTAAAGCTGTAAAACCTGACAAAATAATATATGAAAAATTAATTAATAGTTTTGATATTCTCCCAAAGAACACTTTATTTATTGATGATAGTTTCAAAAATATTCAGGCGGCAGAGAAATTAGGATTTAAAACTATTCATTTTAATGATAATATATCTTTAGAGAAAGAAATTTCTAATGATATAGAAAATTACTAAAGGAGGGATTAGATGAGTAAAGTATTAATACCATTAGCATCGGGTTTTGAGGAAATAGAAGCTGTTACAAATATAGATGTATTGAGGAGAGCTAGTATAGAAGTAGTTACTATCAGCTTAAATTCACTTGATGTAAAAGGTGACCATGGGATTCCTATAATTGCTGATCAGAGGATAGACCAGATTAATATTGATGATTTTGATGCGATAGTTTTACCTGGAGGTATGCCTGGTGCTGGGAATTTAAGAGATAATCAAAAAATTCTTGACTTTGTAAGAAAAACAGATGAAAAGGGTGGTTTAGTTGCTGCAGTTTGTGCTGCACCCATAGTATTAGAAGCAGCTGGTATATTAGAAGGCAAAAATGCAACTAGTTATCCGGGTTTTGGAGAAGAGATGGCATCCTGTAATTATAAAAAAGAACGCGTTGTAAAAGATGGTAATATTATTACTGCTAGAGGGCCTGGAGTGGCCTTAGAATTCGCACTTGAAATAGTTAAATATCTAAAGTCGGAAAATGATGCTGAAGAATTAAAAGAAGCCATGATAGTAAGGAAATAATTTAAAAATAATAGATTATTAAATTTATAATAAATCAGTAGGGAGGTCAGGGGGAATTTGGATACGGAAAATACTCCACTTAGTTATCACATTTTAATAAAATTCTTTTTACCCCTGGCTGTGTTCCCTATTTTAGTAGCTTTTTCACATACTATAATAAACAGTGCTTTGGCCAGAATGCCCTTGCCAGAATTGAGTATTGCAATCTTTACCGTGGTAAAAAGTGTTACTAATATTATAAACGCCCCTTCTATTATGACCCGTCAGTTATTTACTTCTGTAATAGAAGGTAAAAAAAGTTATTATCTTTCTCGTAACTTCGTTTTTGTTTTGATGTTTGTTCTTTTTGGTCTAATAATGTCATTAAGTATAACTTCCTTAGGAGATTTTGTTTTTAAGCATATCATTGGTTTACAATCTCAAAAAGAGGTAGATCTTGCTACTTCTGCTATGATGGTAACTGCTTTTTTACCGATTGCTGTAGTAATGAGAAATGCTTATCAGGGTATTGCTACCAGGCTTAAAAAAACGCTTTTAATAGTGCCTGGGGTAATATTAAGAGTAATTAGTATGATAGTATTTCTGGGTTGGGTAGTTAAAACAAATAGTATAAATGGGGTTATTGCAGGTTGCTTGGCTTATGTACTTGGGATTGCTTTGGAAGGCGTATTTATTTTAGGAGGATTAAAGTATACTTCGGGTAGTATAATTAATGCTGCTAATAAAATGCCACCTTCTGAGTTTAGTAAAGAAAATCTTAATTATGCCAAAATTTTAAAATTCTTTTTGCCACTTGCTTTTACCATAATAATTACAATGTTTATACAACCAGTAATTCAAAGTGGATTGGCAAGAAGTAGTTCTCCGGTAAGATCACTTGCAGCCTATGGAGTTTCATGGACATTAGTTACAATGCTTGCAGGACCTTTAAGAATGCTTCATCAAATATCGCTTGTCTATCAAAATAGCGATGAGAATGTAAGAAAAATAAAAATATTTAATCTTTCCTTAGGGATATTAACATCGGTTATTATTGTTATTTTTGCTCTCTCCCCTCTTGGTTACTTTGTACTTAATAATTTAATTGCTGTTTCCCATGATATTACCATGCTCGCCAAAAAAGTAATTCTTGCCTTTGCAGTTTTCCCCTTAGCTAGAGCTTTTCGAGAAACTTATTGGGGAATGATGATGAAAAAAAGAACTACACCTGTGATTGCAAGAGCTAAAGGACTAAATCTTTTCGCTGTTATTATAACACTTATAATTCTACTAGGGTTTATTAACATCTATTTTAATATTGAACCCGCTGTTATAGGTGCTATCGTATTTACAATCGGGGAATTTATAGAGACTTTTATTATAAAGAGGAATAGTTAAAATATTAAAACCTAAGGGCTTAACCATCTTTATTTAAAAAGTAAATATACTTTTACAAAGATTTAAAACCAAGAAAGCCCCGTTGATGTATCAGCGGGGATGAATTGGTTTATTTAATGGTTGATTAAATATCAATCATTAAATTTGTCTTTATGCTTTTGAAATAAAAGTTCTAAAGCCTCATCATA
>JAIPEX010000007.1 GCA_021736945.1 Halanaerobiales bacterium
CAATATTTTAACTTTACTGTTTAACACTTTGCTTTTCCCCTCTGATTTTTTATATTTTCTTTAAAAACTTCTTTACCTGTCTATCCCATTCTCGAGTTGCAATCTCTACTACAGATTTATTATTATCTTTACAACAAGTGATTTTTACATGGCCTCCACCACCACTGTAGCTTACACATTCTCCCTCTTTATTTCCTTCTAAACCTAAATCAGTTTCAAAAAAATCATTTGCTTTATCAAAAATATCTTTACATTCTTTTTTGGTTTTACGTTCGTAGACCATAATGAAGACCTCCTTCTTTTTTTAAGAGGTACTTTACAGTTTTCTTAATTATACTATAACTCATTTTAACATTTATTTATGTAAATAAATTACATTTTTATAAATTTAATTGTAATAATAATCATAAAAGAATACTTTCGGCATAAATCGATTCTGGATTCGAAATTAACTTCTCTGGATTTCCTTTTTGTACAATTTTCCCCTCTTTCAAAACAATAAGTTGATCAGCAAGTTTTAAAGCATCTAGTTTATCATGAGAAACAATTATAGTAGTAATACCAATTTTACTAATAATTTCTTTTAAACTATCCCTAATATTGTTTTTTAAATTAGTATCTAAGTTACTAAAAGGTTCATCCAATAGTAATATTTTGGGCTCAGTTACAAGAGCTCTAGCGAGTGCAGTACGCTGCTGTTGACCACCACTTAATTGATGGGGATATTTACCACTATGATCCACTAGATCAACTAAATTTAAAGTTTCCATTACCATTTCATTTCTTTTTCTTTTTGATAAATAATTTATACCAAAACTAATATTTTCAAAAACTGTCATATGGGGGAATAAAGCGTAATCCTGGAAAACCATACCCACTTCCCTTTTTTCAGGTGGGACAAAAGTATTTTCATTATTCATTATTTTATTACCAATTACAATTACCCCTTTTTCAGGTTTTTCCAAACCTGCCAATAACCTCAAAATTGTACTCTTTCCACTTCCACTCTCACCCAATATACTAAGCGTTTGACCTTTATGTATATTTAGATCAAAGTCTTTTAATATAGTATCATTATTTTTATCATAATAAAAATCTATATCTTTCATAGTTACAAACATGATTTACCTTCCTTTCCTTTTAATATTGGTTAAGGAATACACTAAGATCACACTAATAGATATCAAAATTAAAGATAATATTGCTGACTCATGAATCATTTCATCATTAGCATATTCAAAAGCTCTTGTTGCTAACGTATTAAAATTAAATGGTCTTAATATTAATGTTAAGGGTAGTTCTTTTAATATTTCTATAGATACTAATAAAAAACCACTCATTAAAGCAGGTTTCATCATTGGTAAGTCAACTTTAAAAAATGTTTTAGTAATACCGTTTCCAAGTGTTCTTGAAGCTTCATGAAAATCAGTTCCGATTTTATTAAATCCAGATTCAACTGAATTAAATCCAACTGCTAAAAATCTAATTAAATAAGCAAAAATCAACATGAATATACTTGAACTTAATAGCAGTATATTATTTTGTCCTGTTAAAAATTGTATACCATTATCCATTTTCAAGAAAAATATCATAACACCAACTGCTATTACTGCCCCTGGAATTGAATATCCTAAAACAGCTATTCTAGCATAATTCTTAGTTAAAATATTTTCCTTTATTCTTACTGTATTTGCAATAACCACTGCTGATACTAAAATGATAAAAGCTCCTATTAAACTTACACCAATTGAATTAAGTACAGTTTTGATAATATTCATATTTACAATTTTCCCATAACTAATTATACTCCAGTATATAAGCTGTAATACTGGTATAATAAAACCTAAAGAGAGTACTATAAAAGCATATGAGAACATTAACCAGTTTTTCCAACCTGAAATCTTTTTTGCCTTTAAAGGTTTCACTTTTGTAGTACTATAACTATATTGTTTACCACCTCTAGACAATCTTTCCAATAATAAAACTATAAAAACAAAACCCATTAAATAAACAGACAATCTAATAGCGGAATTAATATCTCCCAGAGAAAACCAAGTTTGAAATATTGAAGTACTAAACGTTGAAATGCCAAAATATTTCACAACTCCATAATCATTTAATACTTCTAAAACTACTAAAGTAGTACCAGCCACATAAGCACCTCTACTGATTGGTAGAATGATTCTAAAAAATATATCTACTGGGCTTTTACCTAGTGTTTTTGATACTTCTACTAGAGAAGCAGATTGTTTTTGTAAAAAAGCATGTGTGATTAAAAACACATATGGATATAAGAAAATTGTATATATAAATACTGCCCCACTTAAAGACATAATATCAAAATAAGATTGATTTAAAACTAAGTCAAAATTATTTCTTAAAAAAGTCTGTATAATACCTGTATAGTTTAATAAACCTACATAAGTATAACTACCAATATATGGGGGTACAGCTAATGGTAAAATTAAGCCCCATTTAAAGAAATTACTGAATTTGAAATCATAAGCATTAACAAACCAGGCCAGACTAACTCCGATTATTATACTGAATAATCCTGTGAAAAAAACTAATATTGCTGAATTAAAGACATAGTCTTTTAATAAGTACTTCCTGATATGTAACCAAGTATCACTAATCGGATTAAATAATCCCATTAATATAAATATACTGGGCATTAAAATTAATACAATTATAAAAAAACTTATCACAGACCATTTATTTGTAAAACCAATTTTTTTAAACATAAATTATTCTCCTTAAGTATTAAATAGGACAGTTTTTAGTCACTGCCCTATTATTAAACACTTTATTTCCAACCAACTCTATTAAATATCATGTAAGCCTTTGTATTATTTTCTCCTAGTTTTGAAAGATTAATATCTTGAGATTCAAATTCTCCCCAAGAACTGAGTAATTCAGATGGTTCTACATTAGGATTAACTGGATACTCATAATTTGCTTTAGCGAACATTTCTTGTGCTTCAACCGAACTAAAATATTCCATTAATTTAATCGCATTCTCTTTGTTTTTTGCATATTTAGTTAAACCAATACCACTAACATTAATATGAGTTCCTGTAGTTTCTTGGCTTGGAAAAAATATTTCAAGTTGTTTTGCTACCTTTACTTCTTCTGGGTTAGATGAATTAAGCATTTTTCCTAGATAATAGGTATTCATTATAGCTATATCACCTTCACCAGAAGCTATGGCAGTAGCCTGAGCTCTATCATTTCCCTGTGGTTTTCTGGCCATGTTGTCTACAACACCTGCAGCCCACTCAGTTGCCCACTCTTCACCATGTATTGCAATTAAGGAAGCTAAAAGAGATTGATTATAGATATTTGAAGAAGACCTAACAAGAATTCTATCTTCCCATTTTTCATCTGTTAAGTCTCCATAAGTAGATAATTCAGACGGATCTACTCTATCCTTTGAATAAACAATAACTCTTCCTCTAACTGTTAATCCAAACCAATAATTCTCTGTATCTCTTAGATTTTTAGGAATATTATTAAATAAAGTTTCATTTTCTACTGGTTGTAATAGACCTTTGGTTTTTGCCCTATGTAGCCTACCAGCATCAGCAGTTATTAAAAGATCTGCAGAAGTACTTTCTCCTTCACGAATAATTTTTTCAATTAATTCGTCTGAACCTCCTTTTAATACGTTAACCTGTATCCCTGTTTGTTCTTCAAATTTATCCAGGAGTAATTTGTCAGTATCATAATGTCTATTGGTATACAGATTTACCTCTCCCTCGGCTCCAATAACTATTGATGAAAATGCGAAAACTAATACAACTATTAATAAAATGTTTCTTTTGTTTAAATATTTCATTAAATAATCTCTCCTTTTTGATAATGATTTTCATTTGCAATCCCTATTATATTTAAACCTACCGTTTTTGTCAAGTTTAAATAAAAAAAGAGATGACCCTTAAATAGGACCATCTCATGAATATTGTCGTTATTTGAATAAATTTGGTGTTAAACTCTTAATAACATTGTTGCCATTGTATATCCTACTCCAGAAGCAGTTAGGCAAACTAAATCACCTTCATTTACCTCACCTTTTTCTAAAGCATCATTTAAAGCCATAATAATACAAGCATTGCCGGTATAACCATATCTATCCATTATATTGTGGGTTTTTTCCATTTCAATACCTAAATTTTTACAAGTTAATGCAATAGCAGACTTATTAATTTGTGTGAATATAAATTTATCAACTTCTTCAAGTTCATAGTCACTTTTATCAAGCATTTTTTCAATAATTACTGGCCACAATTCAGGGTTACGGTTCATCAATTCACCTTTCCAAAATGTTAAGTTTGGAGGTACGTCTCCCTCACCTTTTACATTTTCAACAGTCGCAGGAAATCTTGTTCCTCCAACATATACACCTAACGTCATCCATTGGTCACCATTACCAATGAAGTGTGAAGATAAAATACCTTTATCTGAGTCATCCTTTTGATAAATAGCAGCCCCTGCTCCATCGGAGAAAACACAGAAAAATTTACCTTTTTCCATATCAGCAAATTTGGTCATATTGTAAGCTGAAATCACCATTACAGTATCGAATTGATCATTATTTTCAATCCAATTTCGAGCATTTAACGAACCAAAAACAAAACCTGTACAGGTCGCATTGATATCAAAAAATGGTGCACCGTCTCTCATACCTAAATCATTGGCCACAATAGCTGAACTTTGCGGAGAAATTATATCAGGGGTATCAGTAGATAAAATTAACAAATCAATTTCTTCAGCTGACATATCTGCTTTTTTCAAAGCCTTTTCTCCTGCTTTTACAGCTAAATCAGCGGTGCTCATTTCAGGACCAGTCTGATTTCTTTGTTTAATTCCAAGAGGTTCCATAAATTCACTGATATCTTCTCCAACAACCTCACTCATTTCATCAAGATCATAGGTGTTATCAGGAGCATAAGAACCTGTTGCTAATAATTTTACACCCATTAAACTCACCTCTTTTTTGTTATATTATTTTATATTCCTAAATATGCTTTTTGAATATGTTCATTACCAGATAGTCCTTCCACAGTATCTTCCATTTCAATTTTTCCATTTTCAAGAACATATCCACGATCTATTATTTTTAAACCCTGCTGAACATTTTGTTCCGCAAGAAGGATAGATACGTTTTGTTTTTTTATCTCTCCCATTTTTTTAAACAACTCTGTTACTAAGGAAGGCTGTAAGCCCACAGAAGGCTCATCAAGGATTAGTAATTTAGGATTAGACATCAATGCCCTACCTAAAGCTAACATCCTTTGTTGTCCCCCACTCATGGTTCCTGCAAGTTGTTTTTCTCTTTCTTTTAATATAGGGAATATATTATACACAAACTCTAAATTGCTATCCGTTTTTTTCCTAGCATGTGGAATATAAGCTGCCCCGAGTTTCAAATTTTCTTTTACAGTCATTAAAGGAAATAGTTCTCTTTTTTGGGGGACTAATGCAATACCTTTTTTAACTATTTGATGAGTTTCTAAATCTCCTATTTCTTCACCATCAAATTTAATACTTCCTTCTCTGTTATCTACCAAGCCCATAATTGCTTTAATTAAAGTACTTTTACCAGCACCATTAGAGCCAAAAATACTGACGGCTTCGTCATCTTTAACTTCCATTGATAAATCCCAGATCACCTGAATTCTTCCGTATGATACGTCTAGATTATTTATTTCAAGCATATTATTCCTCCCCCAGGTAAGCAGCTATAACTTCTTTGTTTTCAGATACTTTACTATATGGACCTTGAGCTATTATTTCACCTTTATTTAAAACTATAACTCGATTAGTAAGTTCTTTAACCACTTTCATGATATGCTCCACTACACAAATTGCCACATTTCTTTCTTGCAACTCTTTTACTATATCCATCAATTCCCAGGTCTCCTCACTTGTAAGACCAGCCATTATTTCATCCAAAAATAATACATCTGGCTCTGAAGCTAAAGCCCTACCTAATTCAACCTTTTTTAATTCTAAAACTGTTAACTCATCCACACTTTTATTTACATTTTCTAAATTCAAGAAATCACATATTTCCCTAGCAGTCGAACGGGCCTCAGATAATTTATCACCTTTACCAAATAAAGCCCCTACCATAATATTTTCAATAGCGGAGAAATTTTCTAAGGGGCGAACAATTTGAAATGTTCTAGCAATGCCCAAACGATTTCTTGTATGTGCTTCCTTATTAGTTACATCTACATTATTAAATTCAATGGATCCTTTATTAACAGGTAAAGTACCTGCCATTAAATTAATTACAGTTGTTTTTCCGGCTCCATTTGGTCCTATAATACCTAGAATCTCACCCTTTTCAACTTCAAAGGATAAATCATTGACAGCAACTAAACCACCGAATCTTCTAACTATATTATTGGCCTTAAGTGTGGGCATTGTTATCCCCCCCAACGATATTACTCTTTAACAATTTATTTTTAATCGGAGTATATACTCCTTGTGGTAAAAATAAGACCACAATTACAATAATGAATCCATATACAACTAAATGGCCGTAAGGCATTATTAATTTTAGATATTCTGATATTAAACCTAAAATTAAAGCACCTATAATAGGACCATTAGTACTATATATTCCACCTACTAGTGCCATTGCGAGTGGCAATAGTAAAAAGTTAAGTGAAAATGTACTTTCAGGATTAACAAAAGCATATTGTTGTGCATAAGCTGCTCCCACTAACCCCTGAATTGCAGAAGTTACTACAAAAACAAATAGTAAATATTTGAATACATCAATACCACTTGATTTAGCAGTTGTTTCATCATTACGAATTGCATTAATTGCATAATGAATCCTACTTCTACTGAATATTTCAGACATTAATATTGTAAGTAAAGCAATTATTAATATCATATAATATAATTTTGTGGGATTCCCATTGAAAATTGCATTACTTAATTGAGTACCGCTTGCCCCTCCGGTAAGACCAGAGAGATTTCTAATAATTACAGAAAAAACATGGGTTAAAGCTAAAGTTGTAATCGCAAAGTAAATTTGTCGTAATCTTAAAACTATAAAACCTAATGCAAATGCAATCAATCCAGAAAAAGCTGCTCCAATAAACAAACTTAAGACTGGGTTAAAACCCATATTGGCAACTATTAATACCGAAGCATAAGCTCCTAAAC
This sequence comes from Halanaerobiales bacterium, assembly GCA_021736945.1. GTDB lineage: Bacteria > Bacillota > Halanaerobiia > Halanaerobiales > M55B127 > M55B127. The sequence goes on from JAIPEX010000007.1 coordinate 7,186, forward strand.
CAAAAAATCCAGCAGTACCAAAAGAAAGTTGTCCTGTTCTTAACATCATGTCCCAGCTTAATCCTAATGCCATAAATACTAATATTGTGTTAAAAACACTCATTACATAGGCACCAGCATATAAGGGAAGTGTAAATGCAATTATTAGTAAAAGTACAATAAATAAATTCTTTTTCATTATTTTGCCCCCCTATATGATCTAGCTATAATTACTATTATTAAAACTCCAAAGAATACTATATCGGACCAACCGCCATAATTTGGAATATAATTAATTGCTGACTCACCTATACCTAATAAGATACCAGCAAATAAAATTCCATTTAAATTACCAAGCCCTGCCATTGCAGCAAGAGCAAAAGATTTAAGTGTAAAAGGGGAGCCTACGGCAGGAAAAATTGATGTTCTAGGTAACATAGCTCCAGCAACAATCCCTAGAATTGCTACCGCTAAACTAAATACAAACAAATAGACATATTCAACATTAATTCCTACTATTTTTGCACCTTTAGGATTTTGTCCAACAGCAAAAGTAGCCTGCCCTAATCTAGTTTTTTTCAAAAATAACTGTAATCCAACTAAAACAGCTACTGCAAATAATATATACAGTAATTCATAAGTACCAAATCTAAATCCACCTATTTCAGTGGATGCATATGCATATTGAGTATAAACATTTCTTGCTTGAGAAGTCCAAATAATGTTTATAACTTCCATTAAGATCAATGATACACCAAAAGTAATTAGCAGTTGACTTAAATGCCCTTTATTAACAACTTTTTTTACAGTTAAATAATATATAATACCGCCTAAAATCGCTAAAAATATTATTGTTGGTATAATTGAAACTAGAGGATCCATACCAAACTTATTGTTAAGCATATATATAAAATAAAAACCAACAGTTAAAAACTCACCATGTGCTAAGTTTAAGACCCCTAAAATACCTAATACTAAAGCTAATGGTAAGGCAATTAAAGCATATAAACTACCTCTTTGCAGGCCATCCATTAAAGCATTGGGGTTCCAAAAACCTACTATTATCATAAATATTGCTAATAATAATATTATTGTATATGTTTTTTTAAGAGAAAGTGACATTTTTCCCCTCCATCCATATTGAAATTTTATTTTTAAATAACAGCCGGGCTATAATAAACCCGGCTGTTTTTAATTTAAATTAAAAGCTATAAGGATATTCGATTTCAGAAGTTGCTAAATCAAATGGCCAAATAACATGTTGTTTACCATTTTGATACTGTAATATCTTTTGACTAGTAAAACCTTGATTTTGAATTACATTACTTGGAGTCATTTTTAAAGTAGTACCTAGAGGAGAATCATATTCTGTATTTTTTAATGATTCAATCAATGCTCCTTTTTCAAGTGTGCCTGCATTTCTGATTCCTTTAGCAAGATACATAATATTAGTATAACCTAATGGTGCAAAGTAAGTTGCTGGTCTTTCACCATGCATCTTAATATATGCGTCCCAGAAATGTGCTGCTTGTTCATTAACTTCTTTTAAAGCAGGGGCCCACATACCATATAAGATTACCTTATCGGAAAGTGGATTTGCTTCAAAATCTTGAGGCCATCCTGGAGGAGCTCCTACAAATAGTGGTGGTTCAAATCCAACTTCTCTGGATTGGGCTAAAAGACCTATAGCATCAGCATCATATCCAGCCCAGATAAATAGATCTGGATCATATTCTTTAGCTTGACGTAACATAGCTCTATATTCTCCGCCACCTAAAGCAGCACTTTTAAATGAAGCTCCTGCAAAGTCTTCCATAATTTCAGCAAATGGACCTTCACCTTCTTGAGCACTTTCAAACATTGATTTATAAGCTTCAAAGGAATCAGTACCAAAAGCTCCTTCTTCATAAGCTAAGAAAACACGACCTACATCAATTTCTTCGTTTTCTTTTACTATTTCTGTCCAACCTTCACCATAACTTGCACCCTGTTGGTAATCCCAAGGATGTAAATGGAAATACCAATCAGCATCAGGACCAACAGCTTCTTCAGCTTTATGGGAAGCTGCTCCAGCCCAAACAGTTATTTTTTTATATTTTTTTAATGTAGGAATTTGAGCCTGGTGCACTCCACTTGACATACCACCAACAAAAAAGTCAACTTCGTCTACAGTAGCTAACTTATCAATAGCAGCTGCACCTTTTTCAGGCTTAAACTCACTATCAATTACAACTAGTTCTACTTTTCTTCCTAATAAACCACCATTATCATTAATTTCTTTTACAGCTAATTCCATGGCTTTACTAGACTGTCTACCTGTAATATCTCCTAATGGGTTTACTGCACCAATCTTAATTGGATCATCTTGAGCCAAAGCACTTAAACTAAAAGTAAAAGCTAAAATTAATACTAATGAAACAATTAATAAATTATTTCTCTTCAATTTATAATCCCCCTTAAAATAATTGTTAGTTTTTTTCAAAATTACTTTACTAAAATGCAATCATTTTGATTATCAATATCACATCCTTTCAATATAATTTTTTACCAAATCTTTAACTCATTAGCCTTTTCTCTAATTTCATCTCTAAAATCTGGATGCGCTATACTAATCATAGCATCTACTCTATCTCTTATACTTTTTCCTTTTAAATGTGCTACTCCATATTCTGTCACCACATAATCAATATCATTTCTCCCTAAAGTAATCTTAGAACCTAGTGGTAATTGAGCTAAAATCGTAGAATATTCACCGCCTTTTGCAGTAGACCTGAGAGCAATAATTCCTTTACCCCCTTCAGATCTTTGGGCACCACGGTGAGTATCTACTTGACCACCAGTACCACTGTAATGTTTGTTGCCAATAGCTTCTGAACAAACCTGACCAGTTACATCAACCTGTAAGGCTGTATTGACACTTATCATTTTGTGATTTTGACCTAAAATGTATGGATCATTTGTTACTTTACCTTGTTGAAATTCCACAGCTAAATTTTTATCAATAAAATCATATAGTTTTTGAGTACCCAGGGCAAAAGTACCTACCATTTTTCCTTTCCAGAGAGTTTTCTTTTTGTTATTAATTACTCCCTTTTTAAAGAGGTCAACCATACCGTCTGTAAACATTTCAGTGTGGACTCCTAAATTCTTTTTATCTTCAAGTGCTTCTGTGATAGCATTAGGAATACCACCAATACCCAATTGTAAAGTAGAACCATCTTCAATCAACTCTGCAACATTTTCCCCTATTTTTTGTTCCACTTCTCCGGGTTCTATATAAGGTAATTCAATTAATGGAGCATTATTTTCTACCACATAATCGACATCAGAAATATGAACTTGTGTATCCCCTAATGTCCATGGTAAATTTTCATTAACTTCTAATACTACCATATCAATATTTTCTACCATTTGCTTTTCATAGGTAAGCCCTAAGGATAAAGAAAAGAATCCATTTTTATCCATTGAAGTCGCTGTACCCCAGAAAATATTAATATTATCATTATCAATTTTAATTGAACCAGCTTCATGTAAATTATTTGGGATATATGTTACATTGCCATGTTTATGATTAGCTCTATCTCCTGGACCATAAAACCAAGTTTCGTTTAAAAAATGACCTTTCATTTCTGGTTTTAAAAAATCATAGTCTCCCATCATAAGACAAGAAACTATATTTACATTTTCCAATTCATCCTTATGGTTACCAAGTTCTGATAAAAGTCCTTGTGGTTCAGAACCTGCCATAGCAGTACAGACTTTCTGATTGGACTCAACTTTGGAAACTGCTTCTGGTATTGAAATTAACTTTTCTTTATATAGTTCTTTGAAATCCATTAATCCTCCTCCTTCATAGAAATAAAACTTAAAGACTAATTCCTCCGTTTACATCTAACACTGTGCCATTACAGTAATCTCCAGCAGATGATGCTAGATATAAATAAGCATTAGCTACATCTTCAGGTTTCCCTAATTCACCAAAAGGAACTTTATCTCTTAATTTATTTAGTACTTTTTCTGGAATTTTTGCAACCATTTCTGTCATAATGTATCCAGGAGCAACAGCATTAACATTAACTCCTTTTGAACCTAATTCTTTAGCCCAAGTCTTAGTCATACCAATTACTCCGGCTTTTGTTGCAGAATAATTTGTCTGCCCTATATTACCTTGTTCTCCTACTACAGAAGAGGTATTAATAATTTTCCCCTCTCCTTTATCCATCATGAGAGGCGCAACGGCTTTTGTACAATTAAATACACCTTTCAAATTGATATCTATAACTTTATTCCATTGGTCGTGACTCATTTTTGTTAAAAATGAGTCGGCTGTAACACCAGCATTATTTATCAAAATATCAATTGTGTTATATTTATCTATTACTTTATCTACCATATCTTGAACCTGTTCCCATTTCGAGACATCAACTTTTATAAAAAATGCTTCTTTCCCATCATTATTAATTTTTTCAGCTACTTCTTTACCAGCTTCTGAATCAAAATCTGCAATTACTACTTTTGCACCTTCTTCAGCAAATTTTAGAGCACTGGCCTTACCTATTCCACTGCCTGCTCCTGTAATAATTGCAACTTTATCTTTCAATCTCATACCTATAACCTCCACTTTCTAATTATGAATTAAAAACTTATCCCCATTTGATAGTGAGAGCATTCCAAGCATAACCGATACCTGCACTCACAAATACTACTAAATCTCCTGGTTTAACTTTTCCTTCTTCTAAAGCAAGTTCTAATGAAATAATTTGATCATTTTGTCCTATATGTCCATACTCATCTAGATATATACTCTGTTCCTCAGTTAATCCTAATTGTTCTAGCATAAACTGATGAGCAGAATATTTCATATGAAGTATTGCTATATAATCAACATCATCCATTGTATATCCACTATCTTTAACAGAATCTTTTACAACCCCTACAAAATTATCAATTGAAACCTCATTAAGTCTTTCTTTCATAAATTCTGGTTGAAGAACATCTAAATGATGTTCATTATTTTCTAGTCTTTCTGGAGTTAATTCTCTTTTAGTGCCCCCAGCAGGAACAACAACACTTTCTGAAAGTGAACCATCTGTTCTAGCTGTAGCTTTTAAAATCTCATTTTTATCAATATTTTTTTTCAAAATAGCAGCAGTACCACCTGCACCCAAATTATACATAAAAGATACTTTGGGATTATCAAAATCAATGAGATCCCCATTTCTATAACCTGATCCTATTAATACAGTATCCATATTTTCATTGGATAATAGCATATCTTTAGCCACTTTCATTGCCATTATCATTGTTCCACATCTTAGAGCAATATCAAAAGCCCAAGCATTTTTTGCACCTATTTCATGTTGTAATTTAATAGAAGCAGTCCACATTGGATATTCTTTATGCTCGGCACCTGCCCAGATCACTAAATCAATATCTTCAGGGTTTATATCTGCTTTTTTTATAGCAGTGTTTGCTGCTTTTATACCCATTGCACAGGTGTGGTCTTTTTCACCTGGAATCGGTTTTTTCTTAATTCCAAATTTATTTCTTATAACATCTTCTGGAATATCTGTTTTTTCTGCGATTTCCTCACTATCCATATAATTATCTGGTATATAAACACCAGTTGAGAGGATTCCTACTTTTTCTTCCACATCTTCACCCCCATTAATTAATTTGTTAATTAAATTATAAATAAAAATAGTTACTAAGATGTTGCATTGGAGTTACAAATATTATTTTGATTTATATTATTCTGAATATTACTACTATAATTATAATAAAAATAAGTTACAAAATAGTTGCAAAAAGTTAAAATAATCGGTTTATTAACAAAATATAAAAGCCGGGGTTTTTAATAATTACCCCGACCTTAAATAGCTTAAATTTAATTTTTCTTTATTTCCTTATATAATTCAATTGTTCTTTGGGTTGGAATAACTCCTAAATCTTCTTCTAATTTTTCTGCACATCTTTGATAAGTTCTAATAGCTTGAGAACGCTGTCCAAGTTTGTTGTAAGCCTTCATCATAAGCTGGTATGCTTCCTCAACTGTTGATTCTTCAGCAATTAATTTTTCGGACATTTCAATAGCCTTTTGGTTTTTATCTAATTTTAGATATAATTCTGCTAATAGTTCTAATCCCTGAATGAATAATTGTTTATATTTTTCTCTAACTTCACGTGTCCAATCTTGATAGAGACAGTTTGGCAGATAGTTTCCATTATAAAGTTCAATTCCTTCATTTAAACTTTTAATTGCCTCCCCTATTTCATCATTTTTAGACTTTCTTATACCTTTTTTAATCAATTCTTCAAATTGATTTACATCTACTTTATATGAAGAATCGGGGTTCAAACCATATCTAGATCCTTTTTTATTAATAAAATAAGGGGTTGCTCTTGCCTTTCTATTTGGTTCTAAAACATTATTGAGAGCGTTTAGTGCTACTTTAAAATCTCTTAAGGCTGATTTTTGATCTTTTTTAGTAGATATCATTTCAGCTAGTCTCTCTTTTGAAATCAATTCATCCTGATATGTTAAAAATATTTTAAAAAGAGTCCTTGCCTTTTTTCTTTTCCAATCTTTATCTTTAATTTCAGTTCTACCACGCAGTAACTTAAATTTACCGAGCGTTTTAACCCTTAATGTATAACCGGGGTGATTTATTCCCAACTCAATATCCATGTCTTCGAGCATTAATTTACAAAAATCTTTTTCTATTTCCATATTATAACCTGTTGTTAAAATTGGAAGTAAAGTAGTCTCATCACGAGGGCCTAATAAATTAATTGTTTTAAATATAAATTGCAAATTATTTTTTTGTATTATTGGTACAACCTCTTCTAATCGATGTTTAAAATCAACTTTATGCTCAAGTTTGCAATCTATTAGAGTTAGCCAAATCTGTCCAACCGTCTTACCAAAAACATCATTGCAATAATCAAATGATTTAACTGCCTTTGTTAACCACTCTGTAGCTTCTTTATATTTTTCAAGAAATATATAACCGATACCTAAAGAAAGTTGTATTAAACTACCCAACCATTCATCTCCAGCTTCTTCACAAATATCTATTCCTTCTAACCCATATTTTTTCATCTGCTCTTCATAACCTAAATTTCCGTAAACTAAAGTTAACCCCCACAAAGCTTCGGCACGCCCTCTGCGCACTTCCAGCTTATCAACTATCTCTAAACTTTTTTCATAAGCATTAAGAGCCTTTTCTTGCTTGTCTTGACCGTTAATCTGTAAAGCATGACCCAATCTCATGTGAGCAACTGCCTGAGTAAATAAAGAATCCAAGTTTTTTGATTTCTTCAAACCAGTTTTAGCATATTCTAAAGCTTTATTACTTTTTCCTTCAAAAGAAGCAATCAATGATAGTAATAAGATGGTTTCACGATGAGCTCTACCAACTTTTTTCTCGTTTTCTACATCTTCTTCTTTAAGTTCTTCTTTTAATATATTTTCCGCTTCTTTTAATCTTCCAGTTCTGATTTTGACTCTTGAATCAAGGATAAAACTGGTATTTTCTTCATCAAGTTTATTTAATTTTTCCTGCATTTCTTTAGCTTTTGTAACATTTCCTCTATTTAAATAATTTTCAGCCACTAAACGAAGCAAAACGGACTCTTCCCAGTAATTTTCTTTTTCTCTTAGTTCCAAAGCCTTTTTAAGATACTTATCAGCCTCTGAAGGTTGAACAGTATCAAGATAAATCATAGCCATCTTCTGAAAAGCCACACTTACTCCCTTATAGTCATCCTGTTCTTTCAAATACTTTCTACCGAGATTATACCATTCAAGTGCTTCATTATAATTACATGTGAATCGGTCTATATCTCCCTTATATAGATATAAACGCGGAAAATTCTCTACTATTCTTTCGGGTAATTTTTCAAACCATTTGTCAAAGGTACTAAAACGACCCGAAGTAAGTAATTTATTCGCTCGTTTCTTAATAATTTTAGCAGCGGTAAAGTAATCACCACTTTCTAAATTATGATAGACTGCTTCTTCAAATTGATTATTATCCATATAATATTTTGCTATATCTTTTTGTAAAAGAGAAATATTATTTAACTCTTCATTCGCATGTTCTTTCAAGAAATCATGAAATAAGTGGTGATACCTGTATTTATTATCATCTAATTGGATTATGAACAAATCATTTTTTACTAAATATTTAAGTATCTGATCACTATTATTCTTTTTACGAACAAAATCACAAACTTCTGAAGTTAATACCCTTAAGATCGAAGTTTTAATTAAAAACTTCCTTACCTCTTCATTTTGCTTTAATAATATTTCTTTAGCTAAATAATTAAAAAGGTGATCTAAAGAATGCATTGATTCTTCTCTTACCACTTCTAAAGAATCGCCATTTTTTATTCCCTGTCTAATCATTTCAACCCCAATTATCCAACCTTCAGTTAAATCATAAATCAAGGTTATATCATCTTCACTTAAATTATAATCATAATGGCTATTATAAAATCTTTCTATTTCTTTTTTACTTAACTTAAGATCATCTTCATTAATTTCTAAAATTTGGTCTTTCACTCTCCACATGCTAAGTGAAGTAAGATCAGGTGTCTTTCTTGTAGATAAAACTACATGCATATTGGGAGGTCGATGGTCTATAAAATGCTCCATTAATTTATTAATACGGGGCTGATTATTTAATAAATGGTAATCATCAATAATTAAATAAATTTCATCATAACGATATTTATCCCAAATTTCATTTATTAAAGAGTTTAAAACTGGTATCCATTCCTGATTAGTTTCTCCTTTTTCTTTAATGAAATTCAAGGTTTTTTCACCAATATCAGAATCAGTCGTATTAAAAGCATATATTAAATTAATGAGAAAGGTTAATACATCTCCATCTCCCTTACTAACGTTGTACCAAAATACATTATCTTTATCATTAAAACCATATGTCAGATATGCACTCTTACCATAGCCTGGTCCCGCTTTTACCATAGTTACTGGGTACTTAGCGGTTTTTTCAAAAATTCTTTTTAAATGTTTTCTTGAAAATATTTTACTTTTATAATAAGGTGGAAGAAATTTTGTTCTTACTACAATGTTTCCAAACACTTTTACACCCCTCTATATATTACTTCTATTTAATTAAAATTCAATGAATCAATTAAAATTCCTTTATAATTAAATGAAATACTCAATAATTACCTTTTGCAAATATAAATAGAATAAATAAAAATAGTGCTTGACATTTTTTTCACAAGTGTGATAATATTAACTTAAGTTGAGTAATTTGATAATAAATATATTAAAAGGAGGGATTTCATGAAATTTAAAACTTTAGGTATTTTATTAATTGTATCAGTTCTTGTTCTCGTACCTGCAGCTGTTAGTGCTCAGGACACAGTGTCATCTGCTTCTCAACCAACTAATGATGAACAATTAGTTAAAGCATTGGGGGAAGATGGTACTTGGATCATTATCTTTAATGATGACTATAGTACTGATAAGGAATTAGTTATGGAAGGCAAATTTGAAAACGATGGTGAAGTTGACCGTAAGTTAGCTCTTTATGCCTCAGATAGTGACCATAATGTAACTGAAAGATATACACTAGAAGCTCCTAGCATAACAGTTAAAAGCCCTAGTGCTAGATTTCAAAATGGTACATTTGTTGGAGACGTTTATGTTGAATCCAACAACTTTGCTTTAAACGGTTTTACAGTTGATGGTGACATCTATTTTGAAACAAAAGAAGCCAAAGCTACATTCACTGTTAATGGTGGAACAGAAATTACAGGAGATTTAATCAATAATTTCTAAATACAATTTAAAAAAGATGTAAACATAACGGCTTGATAATTGTAACAAATTATCAAGCCTTTTTTATATATTTATGTTAATATTTTAACAACCTCTCTATTACTCTCTTCTTATCTTTCAAAATATATTTCACTTCTTAAATTATATAACCATCTCTTCCCTTCTAATTTGTTCATATTTGCACTTGTAACAAATATTAATTATAATAGACATATACATATTTTTAATATAATGTATCCATCAGTTTTTTCTGTTTGCAACTGGATTGTAACTTGTAGGTAACATTGTTTTATTAAAATAGAAGTAGAATAGATTACATAAAAATTTTTTAGGAGGGATTCTTTTGCAAGAAGTAGTTATAGCTAGTGCAACACGTACTGCTATTGGTTCATTTGGTAAGAGTTTAAAGAATGTTCCTGTTGTAGATCTTGGTACAAAAGTGATTGAAAATGCTCTAAACAGAGCTAATGTTAGTCCTGAAGTAGTTGAAGACGTCATAATGGGAATTATTCTACAGGCAGGTAAAGGACAAAATGCAGCTAGACAAGCAGCCCTTAAAGCCGGACTCGGTGTTGATGTACCGGCAATGTCAATTAATAAACTCTGTGGATCCGGACTTAAATCTGTGAACTTAGCAGTTCAAGAAATACTTCTAGGAGATGCCGAAGTTGTAATAGCAGGTGGAATGGAAAGTATGAGTAGAGCACCTTATGTTTTGGATAAAGCCCGTTTTGGATACAAGATGGGAGACGGTAAAATTGTTGATACAATGATAAAAGATGGTTTAACATGTGCAGTTAATGATTATCATATGGGTATCACAGCAGAAAATTTAGCTGAAAAATATAATATTAGTAGAAAAGAACAAGATGAATTTGCTGCCAAAAGTCAAAATAAAGCTATTAAAGCGATTGATAATGACCGTTTCCAAGATGAAATAGTACCTATAGAAGTACCTCAAAGAAAAGGTGAACCAAAATTATTTAAAAAAGATGAACTTCCTCGCAGAGGCATTACAGCTGATTCTTTATCGAAATTAAGCCCAGCTTTTAAAGAAGATGGTACCGTCACTGCTGGTAATTCTTCCGGTATCAATGACGGAGCAGCAGCACTATTAGTTATGACAAAAGAAAAAGCTGAAGAATTAGATGTAAAACCTTTAGCCAAAATAGTATCATATGCAACCGCTGCAGTTGATCCTAAAATAATGGGAATAGGACCTGTTCCCTCAATTAAAAAAGCTTTAGCGAAAATTGATTGGGAATTAGAAGACATTCAACTTGTTGAATTAAATGAAGCATTTGCTGCTCAATCTCTTGCAGTTTTAAAGGAGTTACCTTTTGATCCAAATATTGTAAATGTAAATGGTGGTGCTATTGCATTAGGACACCCAATAGGGGCAAGTGGTGCAAGGATTCTTGTAACATTACTACATGAAATGAAAAAACGTGAACTTAAAAGAGGTTTAGCTTCCCTTTGTGTTGGTGGAGGTATGGGAGTTACAACTATAATAGAAACTTTATAATTTTAAAATATATGCTAATATTAAAAAACCTGTCTGGGAATTCCAGACAGGTTTTTATATTTATTATTAATTTTTAAACAATAAAAAAACCCGACTCTATTACAAGTCGGGGATTAGTTGCATAACTTATAATACTATATTATAATTTAACAACATTTTCAGCCTGTAGGCCGCGGTCGCCTTCAACGATTTCAAATTCTACTTCTTGATCTTCGTTTAAAGTCTTGAAACCATCATCTTCAATAGCTGAAAAGTGAACAAAAACATCGTCGCCGTCTTCTCTTTCAATAAAACCATAACCTTTTTTCTCGTCAAACCATTTAACTGTACCTGTGTAAGTCATTAAAATTTATTCCTCCTAAATTTCTTTATTGAGCATTGTTTCTTAATATTTTTTTTGCTCAACACATTAAATATAACACAATATATTGGTATTGTCAACAATTTTTACCCTGATAACTGAATTTAGTCCAATTATTATATATAAATTTTTATTATTTTGTAATAATATATCAAATATGATACATTTTTTTAAATATAACTAAAATAGAATTATTTTATCCCTAGTAGTTAAATTATTATATTTCGGTTATATGTTATCATATTTTAATCTGTGCTCTGTCATTAAAAAAACTTTTCATTCCCCATTTAACCATTAAATAAACAGTTAGTGTAACACTACCTAAGATTCCCATCATGATAGCTATCTGATATTTTATAGCTGTTAAAGGAGCTGCACCTGCTAAGATTTGACCGGTCATCATACCTGGTAGAAAAACTATTCCCATACCAATCATTGAATTTATTGTAGGTAATACGGCATTATAAAATGATCTATTTTGAATTTCTTTGGTCGCATCACTAGGAGTCGCTCCTAACATCAAAGCATTTTCTATCATTTTTTTATTATCATTTACTCCAGTTATTAATCCCTGTGCTCCTAAAGATATTCCAGTCATTGAATTACCAATTAACATCCCTGAAATGGGAATAAAATATTGAGGCATAAACCAGGGCTCAATATTGATTACAATAAATAGGAAAAATAATATACTTATTACAGTACCTCCAAACATAGATAAACCAATAATTATTTTTAGATCTCTAGACAACTTTTTCTCAACCCTTGAATAAATATTGAAAATAGCAAATGTCTCCATAACCAAAAGAATTAAGATAGTAATATAAGGGTTCGGGTTTTCAAATACATAAGTTAAAACATAACCCACGAGCACTAGTTGAACTGTCATTCTAAAAGATGCTAAAATTATCTGGTTTTTATGGCCAATATTTTCTTTTTTTACAATAAATAATAACACAAGAACAAATATATAAGCTGTAACTAAACTTATAATCGAAATATCAATTATGGAATCTGTCATCATTTTCTCCCCTCTTTAACTAATCTTATCTAATTTACCCTCATTAATAGTTATAATACGGTCTCCGTATTTCTTAGCAATGTCTTTTGAGTGAGTAACCATTACTAAAGTACCATTTTTTTCATTTATACAATCAACTACCATTTCTATAATTAATCTTTCCGTTTCTTCATCTAAAGCAGATGAGGGTTCATCTAATAGTAATACATCTGGATCAAGTAATAAGATACGTGCTAAAGCCAACCTTTGTTTTTCTCCACCAGATAATTTTTCCGCTTCATCATCTAAATCTAATTCATGTAATCCAACTTTTTTTAATAGTTGTTCATATTTTTCATCAGACATTTCATACTGATCATTATATTGTAAGGTTATTGCAAAATTATCTCTTATATTCCCAGAAAAGATAACAGGGTTTTGGGGTAACATTAATACCTCTCTTCTTAATTTTATAGGATTATAATCATTAATTTCTTTCTCTTTGAATTTAATAGTTCCACTATCACTACTAATCATATTATTTAATAACTTTAAAAAAGTTGATTTACCGCCCCCGCTTCTACCAACAATACAGGTTATTTCACCCTCATTAATTTTTAAGTTATCAACTTTTATTATATTTTTATATTCTACATTTTTTAATTCAAACATTTTTTGCCACCCCATCAATGAAATATTTACTATCTGATATTCATTAACTAACTTGATAGATTGCAGAAATAATAAAAAATTCAATATTATTTATTCTTCATTAATTACAGGATAATCAATTAAAGAAATAAATTCATCTAAACTGCCTCCTGACAAAAAACACTCGATTATTTTTTTGCCTAATGGTAACAATTCATCTCTATTATAGTTCTTTAAATACTCTTTGAAAAACTCTCTTAATATATTAGCTCCTTGATCAAAAGCTTCTTTCCCAACTTCAGGCTGATTTTGAACCTTTAATAATTCTCTTTCTATCATCTGACCTTCTACCATTACATCTTTTAAAGTATATCCAAGAAGTGGTAATCTTGAAGGTTCTATCTGATCTTTAGTAAACCACGCTCCTCCTCTACGAGCCAGATATTCTCTTGCAATCCATTCCGGCATAAAACCAACTTTCCAGGAACCAATATACTGATTAGGGCATAATATATATTTTACTTCTGGTGATTCCACAATCTGTTTTAATAAAATATTTGCCTGATCAACTTTACGACCAGTTGCAAACGGCCAATAAGAACCTACACCTTCAGAACTCATTCCATCAGTATCATTTATACTCGGGTTTCCATAACCTCTTGGAGATACTAAACGCCATAACCAAGCCAAAGCAGGTGGTAAAACATGAAATAAGCCTAGAATTCCATAGGTAGGGTTTTCTTTAGTACAAGGAGGTGTTCTAACCCCAAAACCTCGCACGTCAATATCAACCGAGCCCTCAATAACCTCAGGCACATTTTTTCGAGGAATAACAACTCTGGGATTAGGACAAGGTTTGCCTGGTTCATCTTCAATATGTTCCCATATTAAAGCAGTACTATTAGGAGCTGCATCAATATTTAAAAACATTAGTGGTCCTTTTGGATGACAGGTGATTGATTCCAAATGTGGATCTACACCATATTGATCAATATGATCTACTCGAACAAACCATGCATTTTCTGCATCTTTTAATGATAATTTCCCTTCTCCTTTTTGGAGATAAGAAGGAGTTACAGCCATATCATCTGCAATAGGTCGTAAACTACACCCCTGTGGTAATGTAATTTTATATTCATCATCTGTAACTATATTTTTTCCAAGTAATATTCTACCACTTCTTTCACGATGCATATCCTGTAACATTTCTGATTTGCCTGCTCCACTCGCACCTTCATATGCAATATTTATTTTATTATCATAAGGTGTTATTACTTGCACTGCTGAACAATGTAAGGTAGGCCATTCATTTTGTTCACCGAGATTAATTAACATACTATATACACCTTTTTTTGCACTAGGTCCAGGGTAAAGATTATAACTAAATAATTCATAATTATTTTTTAACCTATTATGCACCACCACTTGTTTTCCATCAAAATGGGTATGCCTAAATGGGGGTGCTACAAACATGTAGCCTTTAGGATTTATCTCGGTTTCTATTTCATCAAAATTTTTAATTCCCTGTAAAAGAGCTAAACCAAAAGCAAAAAAGCCAGCATTAGCTGGTGCTATAGCCATCACCGGATAATTTAGGTTTACTGGACCGGCTTCAAAAAAGAAAGTTACTAATTCTTGGGTCTTCAACCAATCAAAAGTTTCCTGTCGTGTCTTTTCAAATTCCTCTCCAAATCTCTCTTCATATCTTTCTTTATCTGTTGGATAGTCATCTGCAATCACCATACAATCAGGATCTCTTCTTCTCATATATGGTTCTAAAAAATTAGCAGAAATCCCATTTCTAACTTTACAGACTTCAGCTTCTGTTATAGAAGTCTCTTCATTTATATTATATTTTACTCTTTTAAAATTATCTTTACTATTTTTAAGTGAAAGCTCTTTTAATTTTTCAATACTATCTACTATTTGAAAATTTGGACACTGCTCAAATATTTCTCTAACTTCATTTGATAAATTAAAGTTTTTAAGCAATTCTTCTTTTTTCATTATATAGATCCTCCCTACTTTCTACTCTTAATTTTAAATCATATTACCAACGTACTTTATATCCCCTTGTATCGATATGAATAAAAGGACTATGTTTAGAGGTTCTTTTATATAATCCTAACCCGCCTACAAATTCCCCATACTCTCTTCTCTTATAAACTCTCTCGACTAAATCATATAAAATATCTGCATCCTTATAATTAATTTTGCCATCACTATTTAAATCATCCATATAACCATCTTTGGGATAAACATCGATAATTATATCAGCAGCATCACCAAATATATGTCTACTCAAATTACCATTACCTAGATATTGATTATAATAAGGAGTTCTATAACCACTTATTATATGAAAAGTCTCAACATTAAAACCCTTTTGATTAATCTCAAAAAGAAGGTATTCCAACTTATTTAATAAAAGTTCTTGTAAAACAATATATTTAGGATAAGTACCCTGCTGTCTGCAGATAAATTGTTTCAGCTGAAAATGAGGAGTCAAATAAGTATCTTCATTTTCAGGCGTCACTTTTACAAAACCTTTTGGTAAATCATAATTTTCATCATTACTAATTAATCCAAAAGGATAATTACCTATCCGGAAATCATTTAAATATCCTTTGCTCAAATTACTAAATGGTTCTAAAACAAATATATTAAGTCTAATACTTTCTTTAGTAATATTATTGGTTATTGTAAACCGGTAATTACCTGGTTCTTTAGGAACCCTGATTTGCCATTCAAAATCATCAACTTTAATCATATTAATTTCTTTACTTTCAACAACATAATCATTATTTTTTTGAGGACGATATATATTTAAATCCACTGTTGTTCCAGGTAAAACAAATACACTGGCCACTTCTTGTGAAATTAAATCTTTATTATTATATGATACTTTAAAACCCACTTTACCATTATTAAATGCTTGAGAGTTTATTGGATAAAGTAACAGTATGAATATTATAATTGCTATTTTTTTATTCATATCTACCTACTTTCTGAGAATAGAAAACTTCAATTAGATTTTCATCTCTACTATAAATATCATCCCTAAATTGTAATTGTCCTTCATCATCTACCCAGGCGGTCATATATATGATATGAATAGGAATTTTTTCAGACAACTCAATTTTGGTTTCTTTTTCACTACTCAATATTTCTTCAATCTTTTTAGGTTCCCACATATCGTTTTTCTTTAATATATATTCAGCTAATTTGAAAGGTTCTTCTAATCTTATACATCCTGAGCTAAAACTTCTTTCTTCCTTTTTAAATAATTCCTTTTGAGGAGTGTCATGTAAATAAACACTATACTTATTTGGAAACATGAATTTAATTCTACCAAGGGCATTGTTAGGTCCGGGTTCTTGTTTTAGATAATAGTGAAAACTATCCTTATCTAACTCTTCCCAATTTATTTCTTTAGGATCTGCCTCTTCAAATTTACCTTCTGATATTCTTAATACTTTATAATTGTTGTTAAATAAATAATCTATATTCTCTTTAATTAAAGGTAATTTATCTTCAACAGCAATGCTCTTTGGTACATTCCAAGCCGGATTTATCACTAAATAGGTGATTTCATCACTAAAAACTGGTGTACTTCGCTGTTCTTTTCCTACTATCACTTTCATATCTATCATATTTTTTTGTTTTTCTATTACTTTTAATTTGTAATCCGCTATATTGACAAATATATATGTATCGCCCAGTTTTTGGGGAAGCCACCTCAATCTTTCCATATTTATTGTTATCTTTTTAAGTTTTTTTTCAACATCTTTATTAAGAGCAATTTTAGTATCTTTACCTACTATACCATCAGGAGTAAGTCCATGTCTTCTCTGAAAATTAATTACTGCTTTATGCAAATTTTTATCAAAACTTAAATTTACTTGACCGTCAAAATCATCAGTTTGTTGTAATCTTATTTTAATTTGTTTAATATCATAGCCGCGCATTCCTTTTTCAACTACCCGGCTAATATTCACACTTTGAAATCCACCGTTATTTTCAATGTTTTTATATAAATTAAGTTGCTTTTTTAATTTTGAATAACTTTCAGTTTGAGGCAATAAAGAATATAATGAGTCTTCAATACTTCCTTTATTTGATACATTAGATAAAAAATCAGGTATATTAATTATATTTTCTATACTATGCCACTTTCTATCATACGTTTCCGGACTCAAAAGTCCATTAGAAAAATGTGATATTAATAAGAGATAAGAATTAGATAATATAATTTCGGTTAATGCTTTATCTTCAATATTTAAATTATTATTAGAGATATTTTTCTTTAAATAATCATATCGGTATAAACCTGGAAATAAACCTTCGCCTTCTATATTCCTAATAACTTTCATTAATTTCAAAGCCGAATCATTAAAACCATTATTATACCATATTGGGGAAAAATTATTTTTTTCATAAAACTTAGCTAATTCATTTGAAAAGTATGGACGTTTAATTTTTAAACTATTAGTACGATAATCTTTAAATAAAAGCAACTGGTATTTAATAGAGTCTTCAATGTTTGTTTGAGCAAATATCATTTCCGTTGAAAATAATATTATGATTAGAATAGACAAAAATATGATAGTGAATTTCGACAACTCTCTCATTATATCCCCACTTTTCTTTTCCCAAACAAATTGAGACTCAATTTATTTAATCATATTTATATGTTAAATAAATATTCAAAAGAAGTCAAATAAATATAATAATATACTTCCCATACTAGATTCCTAAAAACCATAAAACAAATAATAATAGCATTAGAACATTTAAAAGTAACATCCTTTTTCTATTAACCTCTGAACTCAATAAATTATATAGTTCATTTACTTTATTAACTCGGTGTTCAACTAAATTCCTCCACCGCGGGATTTGAAAAGCACTGCTGGAAAGATAATAGAGCCTGGCTAAATACCAATGCCCTTGGAATTTTTCAAAATTATCCATAATATCTATAACTCTCTCAAGTTCTACTCTTAAATCAGCAATACCTTTTATTTTACGCCCCATACCGGTTCTAAAAAAAGGTAAAACTCCAAAACGACTTTTATTATTACTTGTCATATATTCTGACAAGTAATCATCAATAAAACTATCATAAGTTTGTAATTTTATAAATTGAATGTTTACTAACTCAATTATAAATAACTTTTCTGGGAAATTTTCATTTTCATCAATTATAAGAGAATTATTCCAGTGTACGATTGTATAATCTGTTTTCAAAAAACTATTATTATACCTTAATACTGCTTCTTTCTGTTCTGAACTAAAATTAATCTTATGAAATTCGTCGCTTAAAAGACTCACTATTAAATTTTCATTATTTTTAACTAAGAATTCAGCATCTAAACTTCCATTATTATCTATACAAAAAACTGTGTATAAATGATTAAATTGCTGTATAATGGTTTCAACTAATCCTTCAAATTTATAAGATATCTTATCAAAAACTTCATCAAATTTAGTTTCTATATCAGCACGGGGATCCTTTTCTTTTATTTTATTATAAAATTCTTCTATTGAATCAACCTCATACTTAATTTCAGTAGTTAAAGACATAGCGCCATAATCATATACTTTGGCTATAATATTATTTTCTAAATTATCTAAAACATAAGAAAACTCAATAGGTTCGGGATATGAAATATATTCAGGATTTTCTGTTTTCTCATCAAAATCATATGTCTCCAAATTTTTAATACCCGTGTCTTTAAGTTTTTTTACAATCTGTTGTTTTCTTAGAGTAATCCCCAAATTATAATATTTATATACTTTCATATAAATATCCAATCTAACATCCCCCCTTTCTGATTTTTTTAATGTTTATTAATTATTTTTTTGAAAAATAATTCCATTTGTATTATTTGTATTTACTATTTTCAGTGGATAATTACTTTCTAGGTATTTAAAGGTGTTAAGGTTATAAAAAGCCACATGAGTACTATCTCTTCTATACCACCACTCTTTAAATTCTTCAGCCCCCGGATGAAAAGAAGTCATTACTGCTAAATAACTTTTGGGTTTAATTAATTTAATTAGTTTTTCGACTTCTTGTTTTGGTTCCCAGAAATGTTCAAATACTTCTGTAGAGGTAATCAAATCATATTTTTTCTTTTTATAATTAACCTCCGGATAAAAAAACGGATCATATTTAACTACATTTAATCCCCGTTCTTCTAACATATCAGCCAAAACTGGTCCTGGACCGCAACCATATTCTAATACCTCTTCAATTTCATCTATATGTCCTACTATTAAAGTATTGATAAAATCTTTAAACCGTCTTACATATCCTTCATTTTCATGAGTGTTGTCATGACCTTTATATACTTCTAATTCTTTTTTATAACTAGGTAAACTGCCAGAGGCAATAAAAATTAACTCACAATTCTTACAATAATAATATTTATCTTCTATTGATATTTGTTGTATTTTTTCACTACCACAAAGTTTACATTCCATGTATTCCACCTCTAATAATTAATCTATTTATTATAATACTAAAATAAAAAACCAAATTATGATGGAAAATAATAATATTGCTTTAACTATTCCACTACCTATAAAAGCAAAAACTGTCGAAAAGGCTATTTTAAAAGGTTTGTTATATTCCTTACTTTGACTTTGATAATATTCTGCCAAAAATATTGCGGCAAATGGACCAATAATAATACCAAGTGGACCTAAAAAAACCAAACCTATTGCTAAGCCAATAAGTGCAGCGATTACCGATAAGTTACTTCCTCCGGATTTCTTAACAACTATCGCGTTTGTTAAAAAATCTGCTAATAATGAAATAACTGAAAAGATTATCAATACAAACCAAAAGCTGCGGGGCAAAGTATAATTAAATGGACCAAATTGATATATTAATACAGAAATCCAAACCGGAATTATATCAGGAACCATTGGAACAAAAACACCTATAACACTTATAATAAATAATAATATTATTATAACCCAATATATACTAATCAAACTTATTCCCCTCTCATTAATCCTTCTTATAAATATGAGTTTAATCAATTTTAACTTAAAATATTATATAATTCAATACTATAGTAACACAAAATTTGAATATTTTAAAAATTTTATCTAAATAAAAAACCTGCCTTTAGTGGTTATTTAAAGACAGGTTATTTTTGTGTTCTACTAAATATTATTAAATGGATATCTTTTTAAATCTTTCAATCATAATATTGTAAACATAATATCGACTTATTAAATAGAAGATAAAAAATAATATACTTGCTGTTATTATTACGGTATAATAATTTGTAAAAAGATTCGGTAGTAATTTATATAAACCATAAATAACAACTCCCATTACTACTCTAATACCTAATGAAATAGTTACATTCATATTGTTTTTAACTGCAGCAGTTGGATGAGTCCAATTCAATATTGGTCTTAATATATTTATCATAAAATCTACAGTACCTAAAAATAAAGTTGTGGCTCCTGTAAAAAATATTGCAATTAAAATCATTTCAAGTTTTAATGGTAATATAAAATAAGAAAATATCCCTAATGCTAAAGAACCAGTTAAATTTATTATTATGGTAGTCATTATCCTATATTTCATATTAACCCTTGCACTTATGGGTAATACTTTAGTCTCCCAAAAGGATTTACCCTCTCTAGTAATTGCTGTAGAAGAAATATTAGATACTATAGCAGGAAATATAACAATTAAACAAAATATTAAAATTAAAAAGGGTTTAATTTGCTCTGATAACAGTAATTCTGTTGAAAACTGACCGCTAAAAGTCATAACTATAAAAATTAAAATAGGAACAACTAAACTCATTAAAGTATTTAATAAAAATGTAGGTTCTTTTATTATTATCAAAATGTGACGTTTAAATAACTGCCATCCCTTTTTTCGCTTTCTATAATAAATTGAACCAGTTTTAGATCCACCTTCTACAAAAGTTAATAAAGCTTTTTTAAAAAATAATTTTGCCATATACTGTAATAAAATTACAAATAAAATATTTATACCTATAAAATAAAAAGCATCTAATAATGAGCCCAATAACATTTTAGTCATCCAAATACTTGGTGGAAATCTTATTCCAATCAAACCTATTAAACCCTCATTATTTAATAATGCATTTTGAATTTGCTCTGGATTTCCAGCATAATTTGATAAGCCCATCTGAATAGCAATTATGGCTATTATAAGTATAATATTACCTAATAGTAATAATATATTTTTATATTTACTTTTTCTAATTATCTTATTAATAGATAAAATTAATAATGAAGAAATTAATAAGGGTAAAAGTGGTGCCAAAATAAAAGTGATCATCCCAAAAATTACTAAACTAATACTTATACCAGAGTTTAAACCATAGACAATAATGCTTGGTAATATAAATATTCCACTTATTGCAAGCAGATAAATATATACTGTACTTAGTTTGGATAAAATAATTTTGTCTTCTTCAACAGGTAAGGTGGTTAAAAATTTAATATCTTTTGAGAAAAAGAATACTGAAATTATAATAGGTATTCCAAGAAAAAACATTAATATAACTGAATTTAAATACATAGTTGTCATAACTAATTCGGGTTGGTTTAACTGAGCAAAAGCTTTATAAGTAACCATCGAAAAATATACAGATGGAGCAACAATTGAACCAATTATTAATAATTGTAGTAACTGTATTAATTTTTTGTTCTTTATATTCAAACTACTTTGAGCATTTCCTAAAAAATCTTTCAGTTGTATAATAACCAAGGATTTAAATTTTTTCATGTTCAGTCAACTCCAAGAATATATCTTCTAAAGTATTATCTGGTTTTTGTTTTAAATTTTCTAATGTGTCACAAGCAATAAGTTTACCTTCCTCAATAATACCAATTCTATCACACAAATTCTCAACCACTTCTAAAACATGGGAAGAAAAGAATACAGTACCTCCATTTTTACAATGATTTCTCATCATACTCTTAAGTATTTTTGCAGATCGAGGATCTAACCCCCCTAAAGGTTCATCTAAAATTAATATTTTAGGAGTTGGTAATAAGGCACCCGTAACTAATAATTTTTGTCTCATCCCATGTGAATATGATTTAATAGGTTGTGTTAAGTCTTTGTATATACCAAAATCTTTAGTATATTTTTCTATTTTTTGTTTACGTTCTTCTGTAGAAACTTCATACATATCTGCTATAAAATTTAAATAGTCTATCCCATTTATTGAATCAAAAATATCGGGATGATCTGGAACAAATGTAAAATTACTTTTAGCCTTTACTGGTTCCTTCTCAATATTTTTCCCATCAATCTCTATTTGACCACTGGTTAAATCCAATATACCCGTTATCATCCTAATGGTTGTGGTCTTACCGGCTCCATTCGGTCCTAAAAACCCAAATATTTCACCTCTTTTTACTGAAAGGTCCAAATTATCAACTGCCATTTTCTTTCCATCATATGTTTTTGATACATTTTTTAACTTTAACATTTTATATACCTTCTTTCTTTTTACTTATTTATTTTAAATAATTTTGTATATCTTCTTTAACCATTTTTGCTGTAGCTGAATCTTTACTTCTTATTAATGTTACTTTATTATTTCTCACCCAAGCAATGCTGGTATAACCTTTACTGTTCTGAGTCCAGTATCTTCCGTAAAATGGAATATTAATTTCAAATGAACTTGTTTCTATATTCCCAGTACTAATCTCCTGATAATCCCTTAAAGCTTTTCTTGCACTAAATGGATTACCATATTTGAAATAGGAAATTATAACATCATTATTTTCAATATTTATTCTATTCAATTCTTTACTAAATAGGCCTTCATTATCTAAAGTTTTTAACTCGTTTACTTTATCATCTACAACATAACTTACATTATTATAATTATTGAGATAATCTTTAAATGTATCCTTACTTTTGAAGACAGGTAGGTCAATATATAAACTAACTCCAACCATAATTAGAACTATCAACAATCCAAAAACAAACAATATTTTACCAATTAATTTCATCTTATTCATCTCCTTATAAATTAAAATGTATTTTTCATTATAATGATCAAATTATCTTATTTAACAATATCTTTTTTTAATAAGTGATTAACACTTAAACCCATGAAAACTATAAAATATATTCCGGAGGTTAATATGAAAATTGCTAAACCATTTTGGATTCCCAATGAGGTTAATAGGTATCCGGTATTAAAATAATCACTAATTATAAACGGCCTGAATACTGAAGATAACTGTCTCATTGTATTCATGATAAAAATAATTCCTATACTTACCCCGACTAAAGAACCACCACTTTCCAACTTCAATCCTAAAAATATTATAATAAGACTAAAAGCAGTTAAAGGGATCACTGATAATAGATATAATAAAGAAGTATATAATATTCCGGACCCTTCGCTTAATAACAAATCATTAAACTCAAAAGGGATTCCCCACTCCAAGAAAAAACTGCCGCTTACATAAGAAACTACCATCGTAAATAAAACCAAACCAGTAATTACCAAAATTATGGTTAGAACCTTGGAAAATAGAAGTTCTGTTCTACTAACTCCATTTACTAAATTTATTTTCATTGTACCTTCACTATATTCGTTTGTAATCATGTCAGCTACTAAAATTGAAATGAAAATTGGTATAATCATTTCAGTACTCCAGGCTAAATTTTCTAATGGTAAGATATTCACTTTAAATACAATACCCCCACCATCAAATTTACTAACTATAATTGGAATAAGAGTCATTCCGGTAATGATTATCATAAAGATATATATCTTTTTCTTCTTCAATAATTTATAAACCTCATTTTTCAATAAACTATATAACATCGAAATGACCTCCAGTTTCTTTTAAATAATACTCTTCTAATGATTCTACATAAGGAATTATATATTGTACTTTTATTCCTCTATTATTCAATTGATAATTTATTTTTTCTATTTCTTTTTCAAATGTAAATATTTGAATTCCATTTTTGCTAATATTTAAATCAGATATCCCATTATAATCTTTTAACATTAATTCAGCTTCATTCTTCTGTTTAGTATAAAATTCAACCCATTTTTTGTTCTCTTTTTCTTTAATAAATCTATTAGATATTATTTCACCGTCCTGTAAAATAGCGACCTTATTGCAGATTTGTTCTACTTCATTCAACAAGTGAGTACAGATAAAAAAAGTAATTCCTTGATTAATCGCTAACTGCTGAATCAACTCCCTAATTTCTTTTTTGCCTTGTGGGTCAAGACCACTTGTTGGTTCGTCTAAAATAACTAATTCTGGTTCATTTAATAAAGCTCTAGCTAATCCTAACCTTTGTTTCATTCCAACAGAATAGGTTTCTACTTTGTTTTTACCCCTATTTTTTAACCCAACTTTTTTTAAAGATTTATTAATATCTATATGTTTAACATTTTTGTATAAATTGGCAACCAATTTAAGATTTTGATAACCACTTAAATAATCATAAAATTTTGGTGTTTCAACCATTGCTCCCATATATTGTAGTGCCTTTTTGTAATCTTTTTTTATATCATATCCTTTTATTCTAATTTCTCCTTGATCAGGATGAACTAACCCTAATATCATTCGAATCGTAGTAGTTTTCCCGGCTCCATTTGGGCCCAAGAATCCAAATATATCACCTTTTTCCACATCCAAATTTACATTTTTCACAGCTTTAATTTCTTTATAATTCTTTTTTAACTTTCTAATTTCTAATATATTTTTGCTTTCCATAAAAAATACCTCCAGTATTTACTCTTAATAACATAATACTAGAGGTATCTTAAATCTTACTTATAAAAATATTAAGTTTTTATTAATTAGCAATAGGAAGTTCAAAATAAAAACTAGCTCCCTCTCCCCTTTTACTTTTAACTCCTATCTTACCATTATGGGATTCAATGATTTCTCGACAGATAGCTAGTCCAAGGCCAGTACCTCCGAATTTACGCGAACGCGATTTCTCCCCTCTAAAAAATTTATTGAATAACTTGGATTGGTCTTCTTTTCTTATACCAACTCCATTATCAGTAATGGTTACTTTAAGGTAAGTGTCTAATACTTCAAATGATATTTTGACAAAACCATCTTTATCAATAAATTCTCGAGCATTTTTGATAATATTGTCAACTACTTGTATAATCCTATTTTTATCAATCTTTATCTTTTCATCAGGAATCGGTCTATCAACAATTAGTTTATGTTCAATTTGTTCAAATTCCATTTCTATAGGTTTTAATATTTGTTCAAAAACAGAGGAACTTTGATATTCCTTTTTATTAATATTCAATCGGTCCAATTCTAATTTTGAAAAATAAAATAAATCATCGATTAAATGATTTAATTTAATCGACTTATCTTTTATTATTTCAAGATATCTATTATATGAATTAACATCCTTTGGTATACCATCTATCAAACCTTCTATATATCCCTGAATTGAGGTAATAGGGGTTTTTAGATCATGCGAAATACTAGCAATTAATTCTTTGCGATTGTTCTCATATTGCGACTGTTTTTCAAGAGATTGTTTTAATTTTAATCTCATTGTTTCAAAAGCCTGACAAAAACTCCCTAATTCGTTATCAGCACAGTAATCAATCTCATAATTCAAATTTCCTTCAGCAATATTCTTGGTAGCTTCATTAAGTTCTTCTAAAGGTATTAAAATTTGTCTTGAAATTGTTTGACTAAAATAATATACTAAAAAACCTAACAGTATTATAGAAATTACAATACCAACAACTATATACTTCATTACCGTACCTTGCACGCCTTCATACATTGCATCCATATCTAAGACTAGTGAATATACATAATTACCAGTAGGAGTATTGACCTCATCTAGATAAGTAAAGTAATCAGTATCTGAACGAGCATTTATATTTAATTTATTATATTCAAATTTTGTTATATTTTCATTTTCTGAATTGAATATAATGAGATCGGATTCTGAATTAATTATCTGTAATTCCCCTTTATATTGCACTAACAAATCTTCTATACTATTTTTGAAAGCTTCATAATCATTTAAAGATTGAATATTGTTCTCTATTCTTGTCTCAAATTTATCTATGATAGTTCCTACTTCTGTTATTGGACCATTACTATTTAAATACATTCCCAAAATATTAAAAAAACCTATATAAAATATGATAGGAATTAAAACTATTAAAATAAAATATATTATTAATTTAGTTCTTAAGCTAAAATTAAATCTGCTCATACTTTGTCACCAACAAATTTATAACCAACACCCCAAACAGTTTCTATATATGTAGGATTTTTACTATCAACTTCCAGTTTTTCACGTATTTTTCTAATATGAACTGTTACTGTATTTATATCTCCATATTCATTAAAACCCCAAATCTTATTAAAAATTTGTTCCCGGCTGTAAACTCGTTCTGGATTCAAGGCTAGAAATTTTAAGATCTCAAATTCTTTAGCAGAAAAAGGTATTTTTTGGTCGTTTAAATACACATTATAACCCTCTAGGTCAATTTTTAGATTTTTAAATTTTAAACTTTTATTTGTATTATTATAGTCTGAATTAGAAAACTGTTTAACTCTTCTTAATTGAGCTTTGATTCTTGCTACAAGTTCTTTAGGACTAAAGGGCTTGGTCATATAATCATCTGCTCCTAAACCTAGACCTAAAACTTTATCAACATCACTCTTTTTGGCACTTAACATTAATATAGGTAAATTTGATTTGCCTCTGACAATTTTACATATCTCCATCCCATCTATTTTGGGCAACATTAAATCTAATACAATCAAATCAGGACCAAATGTATTAAATTTTTCCAAGCCAATTTCTCCATCTTCTGCCATAGAAACCTTATAACCTTCAATTTCTAAATAATCTCTAATCAGTTCTCTTATTTCTTTTTCATCATCAATTATCAATATTTTCTCTTCAGCCATAGTTTCACCTCGTTAAAATATTCTTATTTCCTATATTATATTTAATTATTATTTTAATTTTTCCTTTATTAAATTAAAAAAACCTGGGTAGTAAATATACCCAGGGATCTTAATTCATATTTATATTATCTCAATTTATCATTATTTTTACCAGAATCTGTTAAATCTACAAGTTCATTGGGAAAGGGATCAATAAAACTTTGGCCTTTCAAATAATCAACATCATATTCAATAATCCAAGCTTTAAGTAAGTGAATAGGAACTGATAATGGAACTTTATTTTCCCTATATTTATCACTAATATTTAAGAAAAACTCTTTTTCATCAGAAGTTAATTCGTTTTTGAAATATCCAAATATATGTTTTAGAACATTTAAGATGCTTTTATATTCTGGTTTCTTTTTAAATATTTCAATGAGTTTATTTTTATATAGATGATAAACTTTTTCTGGCTTAAGTTTTTCATGATTTGCTACGACTCTACCCAAATCTTTTAAAATATTTTGATTATAAGCCATTAGTAAATATTTGTTATCACTATGAAATTTAACTAAATCATTCATCTTTTTTGTTTCACTTATTTTTCTAAAATTAGCAAAAGTAAATAATTTTGTTAAAAAATGTTCTCTTAGTTGTAAATTGTTTAACCGTCCATCACCTTCTACAGCTGCAAAAGGAAATTTGTCTTTAGCTTTTTGCGCAAAAAATCCTACTCCATCTTTGTGAATTACTTGCCCCTGTATATCAGAATAAACTTTTACATTTTTCGGACCACAAGATGGTGAACGTTCTTTAAAAATAAATCCATCAATACTATCAAATTTATTTAAAAATTGTTCTGAAAAATCAAGCATTTTTTTAGTAAGTTCTTTTTCTGTTTTCGGTTGGAATAACCTAAGTTCATTTTTATTGTCCTTACTTCTGACTATTCTAATAGTTTGTCTAGGCACACCTAAACCAATTTCCATTTCAGGACAAACTGGCTGATATTCAACATACTTTCCAAGCTTATCTACAAAATCAATATTAAACATTTGCCCACTATAATAACAGGGTTCAAAACCAAGACATTTACTGATTATCACTTTAGGTTTTACAAAATTCATTTTTAATACCCCTTTTATTTTGTTATCAATTCCAAAAAGACCTGATGTAAACTAGCTTCACGGGTATGAATACTCAATATTTCAAATTCTTCTTTTAAGTTGTCAATATCTGCTCCAAGATTATTTTTATGCAGCGGTAATTCAATCACTATTTTATCAGTTTCTAGTTTTATGTATTTATCATCAACTATATTTTTTAGTTTATTTATTTTGGATTCATCTCTACTAAGCACTATTTCTATTTGTTTAGTACCGAATTGGCTTTTTAATTCAGATGGAGGTGTAATAGTTACAATTTCACCTTCGTTAATAAATGCAATCTTGTCACAAAGACGATCTGCTTCTTCCATAAAATGGGTACTCAATAAAACTGTTTTCCCTTCTGATGTAAATTGTTCAATAGCTCGATGTATCATCTCCACTGATTGTGGATCTAATCCACTTGTTGGCTCATCTAAAATTAACAACTGTGGATCACTTAATAAAGCCCGACCAATAAGAAGTCTCTGTCTCATACCCTTAGAATAATTTTTAACCTGTCTATCACCAGCACTACTTAAATCAAAAAAATCTAAAAGTTCTTCCACCTTTGTATATTTTACATTATACAAATCTGCAAAAAATTTAAGATTTTCCCTTCCGGTCAGTCTCTTATATAAGTTATTATTTTCAAATACAATTCCAATCTTTTGTTTAGTATTTTTACTAATTTTTTCAGATTTTTCTCCTAAAAGATAGCTTTGACCAGAGGTAGGACTCAACATACCTGTCAGAATATTTAAAGCAGTACTTTTACCGGCTCCATTTGGGCCAAGGAAGCCAAAAACTTCTCCCTTTTTAACTTTAAATGAAATCCCCTTGAGAGCCTCTACTTTACGATATTCTTTTTTTAAATTATCTATTACAATTGGATACTCATCTATATTCAATATATTTACACCCACTTTAATCTTTGTTTATGATACCAGGATTCCACAACAAATATTTTTGATTACTATCACTAACTACAAAGGTTTCTTTTTCAATTATTTTTTCTTTTTGACTACCAGCATTTTTATAATTTGTTTTATATTTAATGGATATTTCATATACTTTAAGATTTTCCTTATCAGATATGATATCTTTAAAAACATCTGGCAAGTTCTCCTTAATACTAACTTTTAATACTTCGATCTCAGATATCTCAAGTTCATACTTTTCAGTATTTTTTTTCTGAAATTCGATGTATTTTTCTTTTTTTAAAACTTCCTTTATTTCAGGATGCATATGATTATAGACAACTTCATATTCGTTTTCCTGATAACTTTTATATATATTATATATATAATCTTCTATTTCAGTTAAATCACTTTTCTCTTCAGCAAATACTGATATCGTAAGGGTCCCTAATAATATTACTATAATTATACAAACAAAGAAATTTTTAATTTTCATTAACGATACACCCTCTTAAATACATAGAATAAGATACTGGATAAAACAACACCAAAAACCATTAAAATAGATAAGTTATACCAAACTTTACTGTAATTAACACTAATACTTAATAAATTATTTATGACTTGGAATAAATAGTAAGTCGGAAAAAATTTAGCAATCATCTCTGTAAAATCAGATAGATTATATATTAAAGTTGGGAATAATAACGGGAAATAAATAATTGTGCCCATTGATCTAGCCGAAGACTGTGAATCAGACTTAGCTCCAATTATTAAGCCAATTACATTAAACACTAACGAACTTAAGAATATTGCCAATACCACCAATAAAACATTTTTTATAGGTTGTCGGTAAAATCCATTTATAAAAAGCATGATAAGTGCGGTTACTGTAGATAAAATAACACCGGAGAGTATCTTTCCAATTAAAAACAATAAATTGTTGGCCGGAGTAATGTAAATTGCATCCATAGTCTTATTTTCTTTTTCTTCTGCAAGATTACCTGATATTATCAAGACGCCTATCATTGTTATAGTTATAGTTAACCAGATTGGTAAAAAATTAAGCTTACCTTCTATCTGATTTACTGAATTAACTTGTAATTCATATTGAGGCTCTATCCCCAAATACCTGTCAATTATGTTTTCTAATTGGTTCTGTAAAAAAAAGTAACTATTTGTATTTGCTGCATTCAAATATAATTCAAAATCATTTTTATTATGAATATGAATTATCCCATCAATACGATCTCCAATTTCTGATTCTGCTCTTCCTATATTGTCATAATTATATACATTTATATTAGCAATATTTGAAGTAACAAAACTATTGAAATCAGAATTAATATCATCAACTAAACCTATATTGAAATATTTATTTAGTCCAGCGTCTTCTATAATTAAAAAGAACAATGATGCTAAAAGAGGTAGTAATATGACAATAATAATTGTTTTATTACGGAAAAATTCTTTCATATCTTTTTTTATTACAGACTGTATAATTGATAAAAAATTCATTTTTAATTCACCTTCAAAACTATAAAATTTTCAAAATAAAAAGGATATTTATAACTATAAGGAAATATATAAATAACCCATAAAAAAATTAAAAGGAGTTTATTATGAAAAATAAAATTAATTATAAATCCGTTATAATATCATTATCGTTAGTTTTCTTTACTTTAATAATATTATTGTCCCCTACAACCATGGGAAATGAATTAGACAAAAATTTAACTCTTAATAAAAAGACTTTGAAACAAGGTGAAATTTTAATTATTAAAACAGACGTTTCTTCACCATTTACAAAAATTACTTTTGATGATAGAACTTATGATTTTAGAATTACAAACGAAACTAAAATTTCATTAATACCAATTTCATATTGGACTAATCCAGGCCAATATACTTTAACATTTATCAGTCCAGACCGAACTTTCAATAAATCTATTACAGTATCATCCGGTAATTTCGTTAGTAGTTATTTAGAAGTTGATAAAGAACAAGAACAAAAATTAGAACCTGAAGATGAAAAGACTATTCAAAAGAAAAAAGAAGATCAACAACTAATTAATGAAGCTAGAAGTTCAAGTTCTTCTCAAAAAATATGGGATGATAATTTCATTTGGCCTGTTAAGGGCGAGATAAGTACAGAATTTGGTGCTACTAGATATGTTAATGGCAAATTACAAAACCGCCACTCGGGTATAGATATTGCTTCCCAGAATGGAACTTCAATCAAAGCAACCAATTCTGGCATTGTAACATTAGCACATAATTTACTTATTACAGGTAATACCATAATTATTGATCACGGTTGGAACGTTTATTCAGCTTACAGTCACCTTTCAAAAATAAACGTTGTTAATGGAGAAAAAGTTAAAAAAGGACAAAAAATTGGTGAAATTGGTTCAACTGGTTTTTCTACTGGCCCTCATCTCCATTGGACTATAAAAATTAATTCAGTATATGTCAATCCTAAAGTTATCGTTAATAATAAAAATTTAAACTTGCAATAATATACATCATCTCAAATAAAGAAAGGGAAATAACATGTTAATTATTTCCCTTCCTTTTCTTTTAATTTGTTATGGAGTCATATTGTTTAAATAATATACAACAGCCCAAATCACAACTATTAAACCAATTATTTCTAACAAAGATATCACTCCCTTCTTAAAACTTTTTAAACTCTATAAATACTCTATTTACTAATAAAACCAATTATATAAATATATCCTATCTCAAATCAAAAAATATAAATTAATAATTTATTCATCAATTTTAATGACGGAATTTGCTCCACACTCCGGACAAATCTTTCCATGTTTTTTACAACCATGCTTCCTACGTCTTCGATTTACTTTTAAAACAAACTCTGCACCACATTCTTTACATCTATATTTACCCTTATCAAGTTCATAATCTCCACCTTCAAATCTAAGCGCTTTCCCCTCTAATAAAGCTTCGGCTACCTTTTCATGTGCTTTGGTTATAATTCTTTGAAAGGTGGGACGGGAAATATTCATTTTTTCGGCACTTTCGTTTTGATTTAATCCCTGCAAATCTTTTAATCTTAATGCCTCTACTTCCTCTAAACTTAATAATACCTCCTCTAATTTTCTACCAGGAATTCCGGCTGGTTTAAAAAATCTTACATGAGGTATATTCTTTATTCTTCTACGTTTAGGAGGTCTTGGCATCAAATCACCTCTTTTCCTTCCTTAATCATATATTATCATTAATTTAAGCATATTTAAAGATTTGTTTATTCATCTTTTTCTTTGCGTTTAATTATTAGATTATATTCACCATTAAAAGGTCTTAACCCCTCTTGAAACAAATCTGTAAACCAATCCATCGTATTTGGAAAAGGTCCTTCACCTGGATAATCTGGTAAAATTTCTCTCATTTTTAAAGCAGCCCTTCTCCCAAAATCTTCATCAGTTTCTTCATCTTCACATTTCATCAATTCCCCAATTTGTATTTCTACTGGATTTCTTAAAGATAATTTTTTCGTACCAGATATTGCTATTGGTAATATTGGAATATTCATTTTTTTCGCTATAGAAAATACGCCAAGATGAAAAGGGAATATTTCTCCTTCGGCATGTCCAAGTCTGCCTTCAGGAAAAACTGCTAAATTATTACCGTTTTTTATAATTCGCATCATTGCCCTTAAAGCTTTAATTCTGGATTTAGGATTATCTCTCTCGATTGGTACAATAGGTTTCCCCATAAAATCTATAAATTGTTTTTGAACTTTTGTATCATAAATCCCTTCATTCTCTGCTATAAATATTATTTTAGGACTAGAAGGAAAACTCATTAATATAAAAAATGGATCACTCCAGTTTAAGTGATTAGAGATAATTATATAATTTCTATTTTGGGGAATATTGTTTTTACCTTTCACTTTCACATTAAATAATATATTAAATAAACCTTTTACTATATATTTGGCAATATAGAACTGAACTGGTGGATTTGATATAATAATCCCCCCTCAAATAACTACTTTTCTATTATAAATATATATTTCTATATAAATTTACAGACACCTTTTTTAGATATTAAATACTTAATATCAACTCCATTATTTAGATTGCAAGGTTTAATGCACGGTTTTTTTGGTTTTGAACTTGGATAAGCCCGAATTAGACTAGATAACCCCTCTAGCATGTTGAAATAACTGCCGTGATGTCTTGAAATCAAACATTTTCCTGGGATAAGTATT
>JAIPEX010000078.1 GCA_021736945.1 Halanaerobiales bacterium
CGGTTAACAAAATTGTAAAAAAATAGATATATGTTACATTACTGTTATATCAGTTAAGAGAAGGGTTAAAATATAAAAATTAAATTTTATGTTAACATAAGTTTAAAAAAATAGAGTTTTGTTACATTGGATAAATTCCTTTTTAAAAAGGTGTAAAATTATGTAGCCAGTTAATAATATTAAATCATTTATAAGTAAAGCAGATCCAGATCAATTAAACAGAATGATTAAAGCTGAAACATTAGGAGATACAAAAGAATATAACAAATTGAAAGAATAATCAGTTAAAGGATATACTAGAAGGAATACTAATTAAGCCTATCATTACCCTGGTATTGTCGGATAACAAGGGTTACTTCTCTTTAATCATAGATCTTAAAGGTTAATAAACTGCTTAACTGGTGTAGAGTACAACAGAATAAAAACTTTTGACGATATGAAAGGCTAATAAACGTTGATACGATAGCCGGGAGGGATATTTTTATTTTATCCTATTCTTATTTTGCCGAGCTGAATATGGAATAATTTTTATTGTGAATTACAACTAAATATTATTTTAAAAAGCAAAGCCCCTTTAATGGGGCTTTTTTTGTTATTATCATTATCTCCCCATTAATTTATCTATATCTTCTTGATTGGCTTTTTTAGGTTTTTTATTATCTCCAGTTGTCCCCTTCTCTAATTTAACTTTGGCTGCTTCTCTTTTCTTTTCTTCATATTCGTAGTTATCTTTTCCTTTTTTAACATTATCTAAATATTGTTCATACTGCTTTATCTTGTGCTTTAAATATTTTTCATCATTTAATTTTTTGGTTATATCAACATTATTAGCAAATTCTACAATTCCACCGTCTTTATCTTTTCTAGTTCCATTGGGTGCAAATTTAAATTCAATTCCTTCGCTTGCAGGTAAATTATCGTGATATTTAAATCTTTTTTCAACTTGTCGCAATTTAGTAAAAATTGCATCTCTAAAGATATTCGCAAGATCAGTTAAAAAATACTTCTCTTTATTAATCAATTCATTAGCTGATAAATTTAATTTTTCTTTGTTTTTGCTATAATTATAAACTTCTCTAAATAGATCATCAGCTAGATCTAAAATTTTATTAAAGTCAGCGTGATATTCTTTTTTATTTGTTTTTGTTTTTGTTTTTATTAATTCATCTAAAGACAAACCCATATTAATAGCTAAATCTTTTAAAAGGTCAATACTTGGGTTAGCTTCATTGTTATTTTCTAAATAAGAAATATATTGCCCTGTTTTTTCTATCCTTTCCCCCAGTTCCCTTTGGCTTATTCCTAAATCCTTTCTTTTTTCTTTTATTAATTTTCCTATTTTCATAAAATCACCTCTAATTTATTATAACATATATATTTCTGAAAACAAAATAATATTTTGCAATAAATTAAAATAGATAAAATTTGACAATCGATTAGAAAGCATATATAATATAATTGAAAATAACATTTTGCAATAAATTAAAATAGATAAAATTTAATTTCCAAAGGAGGTTTGGAAATGAAGCCTGGAATGAAAATAAAAATTGAAAGAATAAAAAGACATATAAAGCAATATGAATTTGCTGAAAAATTAGGTATTTCAAGAGAATATTTAAGATTAATTGAAAAAGAGGAAGCAAACCCTACAAAAAAAATTATGGTCAAAATTGCAGAAGAATTAGATTCTACAGTAGACGAGTTGTTTTTCAATTAAAAATAATAAAAGGTGATTTTATGAAAAAAGAAGATAGATTTTTAAATAGATATGAACACTTACCAGACAAAGACAAAGAGATCTATATAGCAGCTTTTTGGGAAGCAGTAAATTTTCTTAAAAAGCAGGAGGTGAAAGAATTTGAGAGAGAAATCAATAAAGCTATCAGAGATTAAACAACAGATAAAAAAACAACTTGATATAAAAGAAATAATAGAATTTTATACAGGTCAGCAGTTTAAAAATAATAAAATATTGTGTCCCTTCCACCAGGAAAAGACAGCCAGTTTTTCAGTTAATGAAAATAAACAACTCTATAAATGCTTTGGTTGTAGTGCTTCTGGGGATATATTCACTTTTGTAGAAGATTATTTAAATTTAGAATTTATTGAAGCGATCGAAACTTTAGCTGATGACTTTAATCTTAATATAAATTTAAAAAGTTATTCAGAAAAAGAATTAAAGGAGATCCAAGACCAGAGAAAAGAGAAAAACATAATAAAAGATATTTATAAAACAGCATTAAATTATTTTCAAGAAAATATGAAAGATGAACATATAGATTTTATTAATAAAAAATATGGTTTGAGTGCTGGAACTATCAAAAAGGCAAAAATAGGTTTTTGTCCTGGTGGATTATTAGATCATTTAAAAAGTCAGGGATATTCAGAAAAAGATATATATAAAACTGGTTTAATCACTAAAAAAGAAGGCCAGTTTAAAGATATGTATTATAAAAGAATAATGATTCCTTATTTAAAAAATGGGATTAGGTATTTTACAGGTAGATCTACAAAAAAGAATGATAGTCTTAAATATTTAAACTTAAAGCATACCAGTAAATATATAAAAAACCCTCTTTATTATGCAAGGTTGAAAGGAACAGATTTATTAATCCTAGTCGAAGGAGAGTTTGATGCTTTAGCAGCTGCTGAAATGACTGAGCATGATGTAATAGCACTAGGGAAAGCAGGTTTAAGTAAACAAAAGAAAAAAGAACTTTTTAAATTAGTTAAAAAATATGAGTTTGTAATAATAATAAATGATTCAGACGAAAATAAAGCAGGGCAGACAGGGGCTATAAAGACAGCAGAAGCGATTTTAAGAGGGACAGGCGTTATTAGTGGTATAGGTCAACTTGATAAGATAGCAAGCCAAGAGAGCACAGATATAGCAGACTACAATAAAAAGAATAAAGAATTACAGCCAGTAATTGATAAAGCAACAGAATTTATTGAAGTACTTATAAAAGATATTGCAAAAGCCAGAAATGGCCGTGAAGCTATTAAAAAAGTTAAAGAGTTATACACCACTTTAGCTTTAATTGAAAGAGATTACAGGGGTTATTATATAGATTTAATCAGAGAAACAATAAGTAATGTGAGGGGTTGCAATAAATCAACTCTAAAAAAATCAGATATAGAAAAATCAGTTAGAGAAGTAAAAGAAGAACATAAAGATGAAGATTTTAATAAAAACTGGTTTGAATATAAGCAAAACGGATCAGTAAAATTCAGACCAGCAATTTTAGCAAATTATTATTTAAAAAAAGAAAACTACATAACTTTAGCTGATAATATTTTTAAATATAAAAATGGTTATTTCCAGACAGAAGCAGAAAGAGAAATAAATAAAAACATGATGAAAACTAATATATTGGGTGATGAATGGGAAAGTTTTAGAGCTGATAGTGTAATAGATTATATCAAAAGAGCAACTAAAGAAAACCCAGTAAAATTATTAAATCAAAGTGATTGTGATAATTTAATAAACGTAAAAAACGGAATGATTAATTTAGATACTATTCAGTTTGATAAAGAAAATAATATGAATTATAGAGCTATTGAATTATTAGAACATGATCCTAGATATAAAAGTTTTAGTCAGCTTAAAGCAGGATTTAAGCCAGGGGTTGAGTGTAAAAAACTTGATGAAACTATTAAAGATATTTTACTAGATGAAGAAGATCCAGACTTAAATAAAATAAAAGTATTTTGGGAATTTATTGGCTGGATTATTTTTAATGGTGAAATAGAACTTAAAAAAGCACTCTTAATGGTTGGTAGTGGCGAAAATGGTAAAACTGTATTATTGAACTTTTTAACTGAGTTATTGGGGCGTGAAAATATAGCAGCAGTTGGTTTATATGATTTGGTTAATAATGATTATGCTGCAAGTGATTTATTCGGGAAAAAAGCTAATTTAGCTGGTGAAATGACTAATAATATTATAAAAGATATTGAGATTTTTAAAAAATTAACTGGTGGAGATTTAATAAGGGCAGACCAGAAATATAAAGAGCCTTTAGAATTTAGAAATAAAGCTAAACTAATATTTGCTTTAAATACTTTACCTAAAATTGTAGATTATGAAGAAGCGTTTTTTAATAGATTGTTAATTTTAAGGACTCCCAACACCTTTAAAAAGAATAGTAAAAAGTATGATCCACAAATATTAGAGAAAATAACAACTAAAAAAACACTATCACACGGATTAAATAAAGCATTGGAAGGTTTTGCGAGATTAGTTGTAAACAATTTTAAATTTACTCAATCAAGAAAAATCAAAGAAGAATTAAGAAAATATAAAGCTCAAGCAAATACAGCTATTCCATTTATTGAGGAAACTTGCAACTTGAAAGCTGGAGCAGTTACAAGCAAAAGTCAGCTATATAGGATATATAAAGACTGGGCAAATGAAAATGGCTTTGGCCAGATGAGTAAAAGAAAGTTGACCAGTAGAATTAAAAAAGGGTTTAAGAACTTAAAAACCACAAGAATAAGATTCAACGGTAAAAGGGATCAAGCGTGGGAAGGTTTAGAATTGGAAGCGAACTAAAGAATATTAATTAATTTGCTAAAATTATCTATAAAATAACATATATTAGAATACTGTCCCTTCTGTCCTTCTTTTTTAAAAAACCTTGCGTTACAAGAAAATAAAAAATCTAAATTCAAATATTTTATTTTATATATATAGAAAACTATTTTTAGATTAAAGGACAGAAGGGACAGAGAGAAAAAGGAATTATCCTTATAGTTGAAAGGGGTTGTAAAAATGAACTTCGCAAATATTAAAGACACTTATCAAAAAGAATTAAGCACAGAAGAATATTTGCAGGAAGAAAGAAAAAAAGCAAAGTATGATCCACGGCCAGACATAAAAGAAGATCATAATTTATGGCAGTTAGTATTAAAAAAAGCTGAAAAAACAAGCAAACAATTATATGGTAATTTGCATGGTTTTAGAATTGCAGAGTGCAGACTTGTATTAGCTGAAAATGGTTTAAATCTAGTACCAGATGGAGCTATTAATAAAATTGGAGAATGGAAAAACAAAACAGAGTGGCAGCAGGACAGGCAAAAATATTTAATTCCTTTTAAAAAAGAGATAAGAAATATTTTTAAAGAAGTTGAAAAGGAGCTGAAAGGTTATGCAGACAGCAAGCAAGTTGCCTTATAGATATACAGACAAAGAGTTAAGAAAGTTGCTTAAAAGTTTAACCGTTTTAATAGATACTAGAGAACAAAAAGCAGACCATATAATTCAGTACCTGGATAAAAAGAAAATTTCCTATAAAAACAAAAAACTAGATTATGGAGATTACTCATTTATGTTACCTAAAGAACCAGAACTAGGAATAATGAGGGACATTTATTTCAATGATGAAATAGCAGTTGAAAGAAAAAGATCTCTTAATGAAGTATCTCAGAACTTTTGTCAGGGAAGAACACAGTTTGAAAATGAATTGATCCGGTCGAAGGACGGCAAGATGGTTTTGTTAATTGAAAATGTTGAGGGTTATGGAAACATTATAAAACATAACTACAGAACTGATTATAAACCCAAGTCTTATATAGGAACTTTACACGCATTTAGGGCTAGGTATGATATAGAAGTTACTTTTGTTGATCCTGTCTATAGTGGAAATTTTATATATTACACGTTTTATTACTGGTTAAGAGAGTATTTAAAATAAGGAGGTGATCCAATAGTTGCTGCACCGTGTCCAACAACTAATAAAGAAAGGATTGATAAAATGAGCAAAAACAGAGTTGGTAAACCAATATTTAGTAATTTTAATAGCGAAAGAAAAAACAATAAAAGTTTATTCCAAGTTTTTAATAAGGCAGATGAAGATTTGACAGTTATAGATCTTTACGGAGCAATTAGAGAAAATCCAGATGAAGAAAGTGATAGAGATGTAATTGCTTTGAGTGAAGTCAGAAAAGAGATTGAAAAAATAAACAGCAGTAAAATATTATGCAGAATTTCAACAACTGGTGGCAGTTTTTTTGCTGGAAGTGCAATTGCTAATTTATTAAGAGAACACTCAGCAGAAGTAACAACCAGGGTAACAGGGACAGCAGCAAGTGCAGGCTCAATAATCTTTTTAGCTGGTGAGAATAGAGAAATGTATAAAAACACTAGTTTATTAATTCATAGAGTTAGAGCAGCAGCATTTGGCGATTGGGAAACTTTAGAGAACGCAGCAGAGAACTTAAAACAATTAGATAATAGCTTGATTGAGAATTACAAAGAGTTTTTTAATGGTACTGAAAATAAATTAAGAGAGATATTGGCAGATGATAAGTTTATGACAGCACAGAAAGCTAAAGAATATGGCTTCTGTACCCATATAATTGATGATACAGCAGAAGATGATAGTGAGATAGAGAATAGCGTTAATGGCTTTTACAGCAGGAACAAGAGTAGATACAACAACTTTAAGACAAGGCCAGATATAGTTAATAGTTTAATGAAGAAGTACGGAGATAAGACCAGCAGTAATGACAAGAATTTATTTAAAAAATTTAATTAAGGAGATGATCAATTATGTTAATAACAAACTTGGATCCAGAGAAAGAAAAAAGAGAGAAAGAGGACAGGCAAAAAGAAGCATTAAAAACAGCTAAAAGAAGGGCAGAAACAGCAAGGACTGATATTAAAAAGGTTAAGCCAGTACTAGAGATATTAAGAAAGAGGAACGATAAGTTAGAATTATTATTACCCTTTGAAAAGTTGCAGGTATTAGAAAAAGAGATTCAGATATTAGAAGCCAGGTGTAAAGAGATTCACTATAAATATGCAGTTAAAGTAAATGAAACTGGGGAAGCAGAAGCCCAGGTCATAGAGGAAAAATGGAAAAAGTTAAATAATAAAGTAGATGAGAAAAAAAGAGAATACTATAATATTAAAATTAAAGCAAAAAAAATTAGAAGGAAGTATAGTTTTACTTATGAGTTAACTGAAGATCCACGAGTAAAACCATATGAAGAATTTACGGGAGATTTTAGAGTTAATAAGAGAACGTATAAAAAGCCAGCGTTTAAATATTTTCCCTTAAAGCAGAATGAGATTGAGAAAGTTTTAAACAAGTCTGGTTATAGATATTCAGATGAAGAGATCAGAAAGAGAGATAATGCAGTCCAGGACTTGAGATATAAGCTGATAGAAGAAGAAAACTTTTTAAGTGATATTGGTTAAGGATAAAATTTAATAAAAGAGGTGGGATAATTTCCTGCCTCTATAATCCTTGATTGAAACTGAAAGGAGAATAAATTAATGAAAGTATTAATCAAAAATATTAAGTTTAATGATGATGTAGTTGTTAGTTATAAAGTGTTTAATGAAAAGGTTGAAGCGAATGGGACATATAAAAACCCTGAAAACTATGAGCCGGAAGAGTTAAAGGAAGAGATTAAAAAAGATTTTGCAGAGTTAGTTAATAAATTATAAACCTTGATATGACGGGGATAACAGTCCCCCCAGAAAATTAAAATACAATCGAAATGGGTTGTAGAGACCGGAGAGTGGATAGGACAAGAGAAATATATTGCAATTTCACGCATGAGGTGCGGGGGTGGGGTGCAAGGTTTTTAAAAAAATAGTAATTAACTAACATAACTGGAATATAGGTAATCTTATTTATTTGTAACAAGAAAAAATATTTTATTATCAATGATATAACTAGCAATAAACTTGCATTTAAATAGTTAAAAAAGGAGTTGATAGTATAATGAGATTCAAAAATGTTAAAAAGAAAGCAATAGATAGCCAGGTAGTAGATAAATTTATAAACGATAAATACACAGTAAAGACGATTATTCCTTTAGTTGATGATCCAGTTAAAAAGACTTATGTTTTAAACCAGGAAGAATTGAATGAACTGCTTGAAGGTTACAATGAATACGGAGAATTTATTATAAGCGTAAAACCTAAAGGTTAACTTCTATAAAGAGCATGGGGCTTTTACAGATTGGTTTAATGAACTTAAAGGAATGAAACAGCAATAATATCATAAATAGGGCAGTTAAATGGCTGCCCTATAAAAACTATCAACTAATATTAACAAGTTAGAAATCTAATGTTAGTCGGAAAGGGGTTAAAAATATGATAATCAATAAAAAGTTTAGAAATATTACAAGTAAAGATTTAGTAGCCACAGGAGTTTATGATGGTGTAGATTTTGACAAGCATAAGGAAGCAATAGAGCAAGGAGAAAAGAACAGCCAGGAGAAATTAAGGCAGGTGCTTGATAAAGGCAATCAGATATTAAAACAATCAATCATAAAACAGGATATTGAAATGGTGAGAAAATACCATAAAAAGATAGATCCAGAGTTTAATTTAATCACTACAGATTACTTTAAAAATGATATTGAGGATATTTTAACCATAATTGGAAGCAGAACAGTTGGACCAGGTCCTGAAAAAGTTAAGGATAAAATGAAGAGTTGGTTTTTTAAAGGATATATTACATTTATAGAGTTAAGGCAATTCCCTGGATTATATAAGATATTTAGGGACTTATACAGCGAGTATAAGAGTGATGATTGGAAACTTGAACTTAATGTAGTTGGTGGTATCATGGGTGGGAATTTAGCCCTTACAAGGGATAGCATAGAAGAATATAGAGATATAGGCGTTATGATTGAACCCTGGGGCTTTGATGGGAGTGGGGAAATGGTGTCTTTTAGTGAAATATTGGTTAATAGTCATATGCAGATGAAAAAGAAAGCTGAGAGGATCAGAGAAGCAGGCAGCCCAAAAACTTTAGATGAAGCCAGAACTTTAAAACTTGATGATGAAGGAAAGCAGCTATTTAGCAAAATGTTTTATTAATTAAAACTCTTCTTCTATTAGAGATCAAACTATTATATTTAAGGCAAACCCTTTTATTATCCAGCATTTACACCCTTTATAATTGCCTACATAACAAGGTTTTAGTTGTATTTAGATATAAAGAGCCATTACTATAAAATTTATATATAATTTATAACAGTTTTATATTAGTTTTATAGGGGTACTTGGTGGTAAGTTGAAAAAAATATAAAAAGTATGATCCACACCAATTTAAGCTAAACCAGCATAAACACTTGAAAGAAAATGATTTATATTATAAATGGGAAAAAGCCAGATTGGATCACAAGACAATCCAAAGAAACTTTAGTAAAAAAAAAGGGGTAGGTTTAAACCGACACCCCTCTCCTCTATTCACTTGATAAAAATATATAGTTGTTTCTAATTTAGTAGCAACACCTTAAATTGAATTTAAAGCGTTAAATATTATCTAAAAGGTGATAACTAAAGTCAGCCCCTAGATTAAACCGAAGGGGTTAAAAATATGCCCCTCTTCTCTCCTATTACTTATGCTTGTTATCCTCTTTTTTTGGGAGGTGCTAAAAAATTGAAAAGAACAGAAGAGTACCTTGTAAGTTTTTTTACTGGAGAACTGGAAAGAAAAATAAAAAGATATAATAAAAAGAAAAATCAAAAATGGCCAGATAGTTATTATTGCACATTAAATAGTGTTAGTTATGCAAGTGCAAGATCAGATACAAATAACATAAGTGATTCCACAGGGTACAGAGCCACGAAGTTAGCAGATTTAAGGCTTGAAAGGGAAAGGGGATATAATACATATTTAAAAGTAAAGAAGGCAATAGAAAAGCGTTTGAGCAGTTTAAAGAGTGTAGAGGTTGAATACTTAAAAGGGTATTTAGGAATACGTGGCCAGACTATCACACAGACAGCAGAGGAACAAGGAACGTGGTCAGGCAAAGTGAAAAAGGAAGGCCAGAGGGTTTATAAATTAATTGAAATCAAGCTGATTAAACTCAATATATAAAAGGTAAATACTTCCTTTTGATGAAATAAGTTATTAAAGGAGATGAGATTATGAGTGAGAAAATAGTTTCAACATTAATAAGAAAGAATAGAAAAAAATATTTTATAGCCTTTTTTCTAATTTTATTTTTAATTTGTAGTTTTACTCAAGCACAAGCAGAATATAATTTCGAGAAAGAAGGACTTAGATTAACTGTGGCAGAAAAAGTTTCTTTGGGTGGGAAAGTTTTAATAGCAGAAGGTAAAAATATTTATGGTGTTATGGGTAGAGCTATGTATGAATTATATTTTACAGGCTTTGATGAAGAAAAAATATATTTACATGCTAAAGTACAGGATTATTTAAACAAAGCAGATGTTTCCAATATTAAACCTGCTGGTTCTATTTGGGAATATGATTTTGTTATTCCTATCAATCAACAAAGTATTGTTTTAAATTTATTACATTTGGGTGGAGAAGATGTAAAACAGAAGCCTAGCATTGAATTAAAAATTAAAGATATGAATGATAAAATGCAATTAATATTGGATGAGCCACAGAATTTCAAGATTAAATAAGTAAAAAAATTCTAATTTTAATTATATTAGAATATTTTTTCCTATAGTGAGGGATTAAACATTCGTTAAAGCTGAGTTTTGCGAAGTAATACATTTTACATTATATTGCACATAAAGACTGCTATAACAATGATAATAGCCTTTATAAATTATTTAAACTGTTATGCCTTCCAGGTGTAGCAGTTTTTTTAGTTT
>JAIPEX010000079.1 GCA_021736945.1 Halanaerobiales bacterium
TGCCAGTTGTGTTATAATTATTTTGACACATGTCGGTGCCTCCTTGTTTTGTTTGGCTA
Source organism: Halanaerobiales bacterium (assembly GCA_021736945.1). GTDB lineage: Bacteria > Bacillota > Halanaerobiia > Halanaerobiales > M55B127 > M55B127. The sequence goes on from JAIPEX010000079.1 coordinate 60, forward strand.
GTTACTAACATTATAAAGGAGGTTACCGGGATGTGTCTATTTTTTTTATACTACGTGCATTTAATTATACATTTCAGCTTTATATTATATTAAATAAAAATATTAATTTTCCTCCCTAAAATTGTGAATTTATTCTTGATGTTGCCAATTTCTTTAAAAAGAACTGTAGACACTACTTTTCTACATTAATGATATTTAAATATATTTCGTATTGAATTATTTATTGATTACATATTATTTGCTTAAATTTAATCAGTATATCGATCATACAAATACTATAATCTTTACCAATATACAAAACTTAAAAAACCCTATCTGAAATAACAGATAGGGAAGGGGTGTCATAATTATTAATGATACTTGTATTTTGTTTTTTATTCTCAAATATATTAATTATTTTTCGATTTCAAAAATAGTATAACATAATTATTTACTTTGTGCAAGTATTCACAATAATTTTTTTAAATAAATCCCCTTCCTCTTATATTTTTTTATATCCAGTTTAGAATAAAGAACTCTTTTCAGCCTCAATAAACTGACCATGACCCCTAAAACCTCGGTAAGCTCCTTCATTTATAAGTATCTCGCCTCTGCTAATAGTAGTTACAGGAAAACCTTTAACTTCAATATGCTTATATGGACTATACTCTGCCATCGAATGCATGAAAATACTATCAAGAGGGCGAGTTAGTTCTGGATCAAATATTATTATATCCGCATCGGTACCTTCTTTTAAACTACCTTTGCGAGGATATAAACCAAATATTTTAGCAGGATTCTTAGATAACTTATTTACTATATCTACTATATCAAGGCCCTTCTCAGACCCAAAATGGTGCACTAACGGTAATAAGGTTTCCGACCCTGGTATTCCTGGTAAAATATCAAAAGAATCATCACCAATTTTTTTCTGGGCTTCTGTAAAGGCACAATGATCGGTAGCAACCACATCTACGTGGTCATCAGTAAGTCCTCTCCATAAACTTTCATTATCTTCTTTTGTTCTCAATGGTGGTGTCATGAAATATAAATAACCATCTTCTCTTTCCAAAAACTCTCTATTTAAGACCAAATAATGAGGAGTGGTTTCAGCATATAAATCTCTACCCTCAGATTGTTGTTGTTTTAAAGCTTGAAGTCCTAATTTTGAAGAAAGATGAGCTATATAGGCGGGCATACCCATTATATCTATAAGTTCTCCAATGTTTTTTACTGCTTCAGCTTCAGATTTATCAGTTCTAATATCAGGATGATATTCTATACCAGTTTTATCTTGTGCCTTATATTTTTCTTCGTTATTTTCTATAATTTCATTATCTTCCGCATGAACAGTAGGTAATAATTCCAATTGTTTTGATATTTTAAAAAGCTCATAAAGATTCTCCTTTTCAAGTAAATAACCTTCTTTACGATAAGTCGTGAATATTTTTATACTGTTGACTCCCTGTTCTTTTATTTCTCTCAGTTCTCGAGCTATCTCATCATCAAAGTGAGTGATAACCTGATGTAAGGAATAATCAACGACTGCATCTCTAGCTTCATCTTTACGGTTCTCCATTGATTCTTTTAAAGTATTATCTCTGTCATGTTGGTCATCAATATAATCTATGAAAGTTGTTACTCCTCCGAAAGCAGCCGCTAGTGAACCACTGTAAAAATCATCTGCAGTTACAGCGTTTCTGGATTTTAATAAATAATGAGTATGAGCATCAATCATTCCGGGCAGTACATACCTACCTTCCGCATCTATAATCTTACTATCATTAATTTCAGCTTCATCAAAATTTTCCGGAATATCTATCTTTTTGATATGCTCATCTTCTACTAGAATATTTAAATTCTTTACTGAGCTATCATAAACCACTTTACCATTTTTAATATATATACTCATTTAAATCCTCCTATCTATAAATTTAAATAATAGAAAAAGCCTATCTGAAAAGAAAGATAGGCTCGTTCAAAAAGTTATTATGTGATATATGTTAATATTTTGTTCTTTTCTTAGTTAAAATAAATATAGTTTCTTCCCCAATATTAGTGGCATGGTCACCAATTCTTTCTAAAGATTTAGCAACATTTGTAAAACTAAAAACTTGATTGACATTTTCTAAGTCTTCTTTTTTACTTATTAACTTTAAATTTTTATTATATATTTGTTCGTAAATATTATCAACTCTTTCATCCTGCCTACAAGCAGCTTCAGCTAAATCAGCATTTTTAGTAATAAATGCTTCTAACACAACATCTAACATATCTTTTACAATACCTGCTAATTCAGGTATCATTACAAGAGATTGTAAATATTCCTCGTTCTGCAGTTCAAGTACAATCTCAGCAATATTTGTAGCATGATCGGCAATTCTTTCAAGATCGCTTGCTATCTTAACTAAAGCGATACTATACTGAATATCACTCATGAGGGGTTTATCGAGAGATAATAATCTAGATACTTCTTCTTCAATAGTAACTTGATAATTATCCATTACATCATCTCGATTAATTACATCCCAGGCTAGGTCTCCATTTTTTTCGTCAAGTGCATCAATAGCGTTCTGCAGCATTTCTTCAGCAACTTCACTCATGTTACTTAGATCGTCAAGTAGTTGTTTTCTTTTTTGCTCATAAACCTGTTCCATATAGACACTTCAGCCCCTTCTTTTAAAATATTTTCCTTTTATTATATATTCTCTATTAGGAGGTAAAATCCTCCCTGTTTTATATTCTATATTATTAATTCTGTATTTATGGCTTTTTGATATGATAATAATTAAATATTTCTATTTCTTATTCTAATATCGATAAGAAAAAAGTTTTGCTATATATTCTCATCATGGGTTAAAAATATAATTTGATTTGTTTATTTTTTTACTTCCCCTATATGAAACATAGTTACGATAGCTATTTAATATTATTTTCCAGGAGGCCTACCTCCAATTTTATTTACACATTTAAAAGCCACTTCGTTAGCTCTTTTAGCTGCTGAATATAGATCACTATTATTGAGGTAGTCCGCAATAAAGCCTGCAGAGAAAGCATCTCCAGCACCTGTAGTGTCTCCTCCCGTTAATTGTCTTTTCTGGCTCACCTTATTAATATCCTCTTGATTACCAATATAGCAGCCCTCTTTACCTAATTTCAAAACTACATTATTATAATAATTTAATAGCTCATTTAAAATTGCTTCGGGATTTTCTTCATTTGTTAAGGCTCTACCTTCATCCAGATTTGGAAAACAAAAATCAATTCCCTTGGTTTGCTTTAAAATTTTTTGGGGGGGGCATAATTTTTTAAACCAGAATAAGAAGAAGGATCAAAAGATATTTTAACATTATTTTCCTTAGCTTTTTTTATTATTTTCAAGGCGGTCTCTTCCATGTTCTTACCACCAAAAAAACTGTATCCTCCTAAATGTAAATGTTCAACCCCTTTAAAATAATCATTTGTTATATCTTCAGGAGAAAAATCAACATTTGCTCCTCTATCTGTTACCATAGTTCTATCTCCTGTTTCACTTAGCAAAATAACAATTCGACCTGTATTTTTATCTTTACTTAACAGATTGATAAAATCGATTTTTGTATTTTGAAATTGATTTTTTAGATAACTAACTATAAAATCATCACCTGTCTTAGCCACAAATCTCACTTGATGATTTAAATAATCCAACCAATATGAGAAATTAGCCGCTGATCCTCCACCCTTAAAATGAATATCAGACTCACTATCTGTGTTAAAGTTGATTTCTTCTCTTAAATTAACAATTATATCCAAATTTATATCGCCTAATACTAAAACCATTTTAAAAACTTCCCTTTAATTCTTTAGCAATATTACACCCGGCCTGTAAGTTGTTTTTCACAAGTGAAATATTAGCCTCTACACTTCTGCCCTTTGTTTTTTCTTTAATCCTATTTAATAAATATGGTGTTATATTTTTACCCTTTATTTCTTTTTCTTCTACTTCCTTAGTTAATTCATTAATTATCTTATTAAATTCCTTTTCCTCAAGTTCGTCTTTCTTTGGTATTGGGACAGTAACCAAAATACCACTTTTATTTTCCAATATTCTATTCTTCTCAATTATACCTGATACCTCTTTAGCATTCTCAATCATATAATCCACTTCTAAACCACTATCTCTTATATAAAATGCAGGTAATTTTTTTATTTGATACCCTAAAAGAGGTACACCTTTTGATTCTAAAACCTCTTTGGTTTTAGGTAAATCCAAAACAGATTTTGCACCAGCACAAACAACTGTAACAGGATACTGGGAAAGAGCTTTTAAATCAGCTGAAATATCGAATGTTTCTTCAGCTTTCCGATGAACTCCTCCTATACCCCCAGTTACAAACACATCGATCCCCGCTAAATAGGCTATCTGCATAGTTGAAGCAACTGTAGTAGCACCATTCAACTCCTTAGCTAATAGTACTGGTAGATCTCGTAAACTAGCTTTATTTACTTCCTTAGATTTAGCAATAAATTCTAATTCATTATCACTTAATCCCACTTTTATTTCACCATCAATTATAGCTATAGTTGCAGGTATAACACCAGCTTTACGAGCTTGTTTTTCAAGCTCATGAGCTAATTCAATATTGTCTGGATAAGGAAAACCATGTGCAATAATTGTAGATTCTAAAGCTACAACTGGTTTACCATTCTTTAAAGCCTTTGCAACCTCTGATGAATAATTTAAAAAGCTTTTCATCATTTATACACCCTTTCATCTAAATTGAATATTAAATAATCAAAATACATAATTACAATGATTAATCATTTCTTCTTATTATATTATTTAAACAATTGTTGATAGTTTCCTTTAAATATACTTAATTATAAATTAAAATATTAATCACTACAATATTTTTTATGAATTTATTTCATCTCTTTTTCAAGCCAATTTTCACCAGCAAATTTTATTCCTACAGCACCAAGAGGTGCTGTAATAACTATAGACAATACTGCAATAGCCAAGAATAATTCACCTGACTCTACACCAGCTGCTAGCGGAACCGCTCCTATAGATGCTTGTACTGTAGCTTTTGGAGTATAAGCAATCACACTAAAAAATCTTTCTTTCCAATTAAGATGAGTACCATGGACTGAAATTAAAACACCAATACTCCTGGCTAAAAGACCGAGAAAAATTAGAGTTAATCCCAATAGTCCAGATTCAAGTGTTAGATAAATATTAACTTCAACTCCAATTAACACGAATAATAATATTTCAGCTAAAACCCATATTTTATTAAATTTACTTGCTAACCTTTGACCAACTACTTTATATCGATCCTTTGACATCCTCCCCGCCCATTCTAAAAAACATCATGAACGAGGATTCCTAAAAGTAATTTAAGCTTGTTAAATAATAAGCCTAATATAATAATTAATGCCAAACTAATTGCCATATCTAAACCACCTTCTTAAAATATTGAAACAAAAAAGCTCCTATTCGGTTTTCTTAATCATACCGAATAGGAGACATTAATTGCTAAAAAATAACAATAGTTAATGGTGAGCTCCATCACCTATATATTTTTAACAACTTATTATTCCCGGCTGTATGGTTTTCCAAGTGCTGCTGGAAATTCAACTTTTTTATTAAATAGCCACATAATAAGTAGTACTGAAATAAATGGTAACATCAGTAAGAACTGATAGGGAAACATTGCAGCTCCAAGTTGCTGTTGGAAAGAGATTACCTCAATAGCAGCAAATATAAAAGCCCCCAAAAGCGCTCTCTCCGGACGCCAGCTAGCAAAAATAGCAATTCCTATTGCCATAAAACCTCTACCATTTGAAATATTTGTTGTATATGTTCCAGTAACAACCAATGGTAAATATGCTCCAGCAAGTCCCATAAACATACCACCAATAATAGTAGTTACATATCTACGTAATTTTACATTAATTCCTACCACGTCAGCAGCTTTAGGATCCTCACCTATAGCTCTAGTTTCTAGTCCAATTCTAGTATGGTAAAATATATAGAAAGCCACAAATACTGCAATATATGTGAAATATACAATTATATCTTGATTAAAAATTGCAGATATTATTGGAATATTAGTTAAACCCGGAATTCTTATATCAGGAACTCGGGGTGCTTCTGGTGCAAAAAGTTGTACACCAATTGCAGTCTTATACAATAAGTCAGATAAACCAGTTCCTAAAATTACTAAAGTAATACCTAATATAAACTGACTAATTTTTAGTTTCTCATGAATATATATCAAAATTAGAGCGAATAATCCTCCCATTAGAGCACCAACTAAAAAGCCCATAAACCAGCTACCGGTCTGATAAGCTGCGATAAACCCAGCCGAAGCAGAGGCAAGCATTATTCCTTCACCAGAAATATTAAACACTCCGGTTCTACCACCGATTACAATTCCAAGACTGGCCAGGGCATAGATGCTGGTATATGAAATTATCTGTGTAAGCATTTCTGTAAGTTGACCCACATCAACACTTCCTTTCGTAAATTAATATTATTTCTTTATTCAATATAACTTCCGCCAGCTTGTCTTCTTAAAACAACAATCAAAAGTACAATTATTGCCTGAGTCAAAAATACAAGTTCAACCGGTACCTGAAGTGTCCTCTGCATAGCATCTGCACCAACTAAAAGAATAGAAATAAACATCGCAGAAAGAGGTACACCCAGAGGTTTACCTTGACAAATTAATGCAGTTAAAATACCAAATATACCGTATTGAGCACCACTGGTAAGAGCAAAACCTTCAATTAAGCGAGAATGTACTCCCATAACTTCTATACCGCCACCGAGGCCTCCCATTGCCCCAGCAATTAAGAAAGTGATCATCAGTGTCTTTTTCATTTTTATTCCATATACTGATGAAGCATCAGGATTTAAGCCAGTAGCTTTAATTTCATAACCTAATACAGTTTTGTTCATTAAGTAATATATTGCAATTATAGCAAGAATTACTAACACTATACCAAAATGTATCTGATTAAATACCTTTGGCAACAACGCTGCTTCAGGTAGTTTTAAAGTCATCGGATGTCCTGATTGGGGAGCTTTCCAGGGAGCATTAGTTGCAACAAAATTAACAAAATAAAACGCTATAAAGTTCAACATTATTGTCGAGATTATTGGATTTATATTATAATATGCTTTAAGAAATCCTGCGATTAGTGCAAAAAGAGCTCCTGCCAACATTGCAGATAAAATCAATATCGGTATGAAAATAATTGCAGGAAGATTAAGTCCGGCTAAACCGATTCCAACAATTGCAGTTATAGTACCCCCAAAAAGCATTTGTCCCCATCCGCCTATATTAAAAAATTTAATTCTAAACGGAATAGCGAATGCATAAGTAGCAAATGTTAAAGGGATAAATTTCTTCAAAGTCTCTACTATACCCCTTTGTGAAGAAAAAGAAGTAAAAAGTAAAGTTTGATAGGCTTTAGGAATATTATATCCTAAGATCCCTATAATAGCACCGGAAATACCAAATGCTATTAAAAGAGCTAATATATAGGGTTTAACACTATTCCATATTTTCTGCCAGTTGGAATTTTCTTCTATTGTTTTCTCTTCTACAGCCACTTTATTAACCTCCAATCATCTTAGAACCAATTTCATATTTATCATATTGATCCTGGTTAAATATTTCGATTAATTTTCCTTCATGTATTACACCTATTCTATCACTAACTTCCATTAATTCATCAAGATCTTCATTTATATATAAAACGGCAGTCCCTTTAGATCTTAATTCGACTAATCTTTTAAATACAAATTCAACTGATGCCATATCTAATCCTGCAGTTGGGCTGTGAGTTACTAGTAAATCTAAATCATTTAGTAGAGCTCGTCCAATTACTACCCTTTGTATATTACCACCGGATAATTTACCAATTTGTTGTTTTTCATCAGGAGTTTTAACTCCATATTCTTTTATTACATCTTTAGTATCATCTCTTACTTTTTTCCATTTAATAATACCATTACTTTGAAATCTATCTTCCCTTTGATGACCTAATAGGACATTATTTGTAATATCTCCACGTCCTAAAATGGCTTCTTTTTTACGATCTTCAGGAATATAAAAAACATTTCTATCAAATATTTGATTTGTTGTCAGTCCATTAACTTTCTCACCTAATAAATTAATTTCACCATCTGTTATATTATTAGGATCGATGATAACTTCCGCTAATTCTTTTTGCCCATTTCCAGAAATACCTGCTATACCAAGAATTTCACCACCATAAATATCAAAAGACACCGATTTCAAATCAGTTCCATCTTTTTCATTTGATTTAGCAGATAAATTATTTAAACTTAAGACTGGTTTTTCTGTTTTTTCAACTTCAGGTACATCAATAATAGGAATTGCACTCTCAGTAATATTTATTTCTTGATTTTGGAACATTAATTTTACTAAGTCTTCTTTGGTAGCTTTAGTTGTATCAACAGTCCCCTGCATTACTCCACCAGTTAAAACACTAGCTCTATCACAGGCTTGTAAAACCTCTTTAATTTTATGTGTAATAAATACTATTGTAACTCCATTATTAACCATTTTTTTCAGAGATTTTAAGAGCTGCTCGAATTCCTTTTCCACAAGAGAAGTTGTAGGTTCATCTAAAATAAGGATATTAGCTCCTCTGTAAATTGCTCGAATAATTTCTACCTTCTTTTTAACACCAGCAGGGAGGTCTTTAACTTTAGTCCCAAGGGGAAATTTTAAACCAAACTCTTCTTGCAAGTTTTTAATCTTTTTTTCTGCCCCCTTTAATTCTAGAGACATTTTATTTCCCTCTGTACCCAAAATTAAATTTTCTAAAGCTGTAAATTCTGGTACTAAAGTTGAACTTTGATGAATCATACCAATCCCATTTTTAATAGAATCAATAGGAGAATTAAAATCAACTTTTTCTCCTCTTAAGTATATATCACCTTCATCTTCTTTATATAATCCGTATAATACATTCATTAAGGTCGATTTGCCTGCTCCGTTTTCACCTAAAAGTCCATGGATCTCTCCCTTGTTCAGGTCAAAATTAACTTTGTCTAAAGCCTGCACTGGTCCAAAACTCTTGCTTATATTTTTTGTTTCTAATACTTTTACTTCACTTTTATTATCCATATTTCAGTCTCACTCTCTTCTTTAAATATTTTTGCTATTAATGATAAATAATAACAACTAAGAAGATTAATATATTCTATTTTAAAACCAAGATTGCTGCCTGAATAATCAGGCAGCAATTATATAATCCAAATTATTTTTTATTCAAGAGATTCTCCGTCTACATCAATTTCAGATAAGTTTTTCTCAACTTTAATTTCTCCATTAGCTACTTTTTCTGCAATACCTTTTACCCATTCATTTACTTCATCAGAAACATTATCAACAGGTAATTTTAGATAACGTGATCTTTCAGGACCATACTGCATAGGAATAAAGTTGTTTGTCTGACCAGATTTAATTCTATCAATAGCTTCAAATACAACAGGATTATATCTGAATAAATCAGAAGTTAAATGATGCTCAGGAGCCAGATTATGCTTGTCAGTATAAGTAGTTGTCACATATACATCTCTTTCAGCATTTTGTACCGCTCTGAATAAACCGTAGTTACCTAAGTTTACACCACTTATAATTACATCTACACCCTGTGAAATTAATGCTTCAGCACTTTGCTTTGTTTTTACTGGATCATTAAAATCTCCTACATAAATATATTTAAATTCAATCTCAGGTTTGTAAGTATCAAATGCCTGATCAATTGCGTTTACTTCACCGTAAGTAAAAGGCAATTCTAATCCACCAATATATCCAACTTTATTTGTTTCAGTTACTTTAGTTGCTAGAGCACCTAAAACATAAAATCCTGGATAGTAATTACGTTCTAGAAGTGTTATATTTTCATATTCTTCTTCTAAAGGAGCATCAGCTTCAATTATAAAGGCAACATCTGGAAATTGGGGAGCTACTTCAAAAACTGCTTGATTAAATTGTGCTCCATGAGCCCAGATAATACCATATCCACTTGAGGCATATTCGCTTAATACCCTAGCAGCATCAGGTACTGCAACCTGTTCTGAATAAGAAACTTCCATACCTAATTCTTCTTTAACAGCCTGCATAGTTCTATAACCAGTAGCATTGTAATCAGCATCCTGAATTGAACCTGGATAAATAACTGCGAATTTGTCATAATCTTGTGCATTAACACTACCACCAGCAATAAATAAACTAAGAGTTAACAGCAAAGTAATGGTAAGAACACCTGTAAATTTAATACTAGACATTTAATATGACCTCCTATTATTTTTTTATCTTAATTCAAAAAGATCTTTGAATGAAAATATATACACTTCCTTTCTTTATAATATTACAATAATTATATCACATTTTTTTTAGATTGCAAGGTTTAATGCACGGTTTTTTTGGTTTTGAACTTGGATAAGCCCGAATTAGACTAGATAACCCCTCTAGCATGTTGAAATAACTGCCGTGATGTCTTGAAATTAAACATTTTCCTGGGATAAGTAT
>JAIPEX010000008.1 GCA_021736945.1 Halanaerobiales bacterium
TTCCTTAGATGATAATATTAAAGAACTGGGTGTACATAAAGTCCCGGTTAAATTATTTGATGATATTTATGCAAATCTAATTATTGAAGTTGTAGAAGCTAAAGAGGAAGAAAACGAAGAAGAATAAATTTAATAAATTGATATATTATAACTAAGCTCCCTTTTTGGGGGCTTTTTTATATTATTAAGGAAGTTTATTTTGATGAATATAATTATTCTATTTTAATTTTTCTATACTTTAATAAACGAATTTATTGACATAATAATGAATTAGAGTTATACTATGAATATATAGTCACATGAATATCGGGTCACAAATTTAGGGGGTAAAGTTAATTGCCAACTGATACCTTTTTTAATCTATCAAAAGAAAAGAAAAATAGGGTTCTTAAAGCTGCAATTAATCAATTTGCTAATAATGGGTATTCAAAAGCTAGTGTTACCCAAATTGTTCATGATGCAAATATAGCAAAAGGAAGTTTTTATCAATATTTTATAGACAAAAAAAAATTATATAAATATATTGTTAATTTTGCAATAAATAAAAAAGAAGAATATATAAATGATATTGATAATGGTAAAAGTAATGATATTTATGATTTCTTGATTCAAATTAATATTGTCATGATTAAATTTGCTGAAGATAATATAAAGTTAGCTAAAATCATTAATGATTTACCGAATATGGAAAACACTGATATTTATCAAGAATTGGAGTTGAATCACAAAAATTTTGGATTAAACTTATTTATCCCAAGGCTCAAAAGGGCTGTTCATAATAAAGAAATAAGATCTGATATAAATATACATTATACAGCTCATTTGTTATATAATTCTAGCATTTTTATAACAAATTATTTTTTAGAAGAAAAAGAGTGTAATAGTCTTGAGAACGCGATTCCAGTGATTGAAAATATCATTGATTTAATTATTTCAGGAATTAAGAAAAACGGAGGGGAGAATTAATATGGCACTATTAAAATTAGAAGAAGTTAAAAAAGTTTACCATCAAGGTAAGATAGATGTTCCTGCTATTAGAGGAATTACGTTAGAAATAGAAGAAGGTGAATTCACTACTATTTTTGGCCCTTCGGGTTCCGGGAAAACTACGTTATTAAATATTATAGGTTGTTTAGATAAACCATCAGCTGGAGAAATATATTATAATAATTCAAAACGTTTATCAAAATTGACTAAAAACGAATTAGCAGACTTTCGCAGATATAATCTTGGCTTTATATTTCAAGGTCATAATTTAATACCAGTTTTAACTGCCTTTGAAAACGTAGAATTTGCAATAAGAATTATAGATAAACATACTAAAGAAGAGCGTAAACAGAAAGTACTTGATATTTTAGAATCAGTAGGACTGGCTGGTCTAGAAGATAGGAGGCCGAATGAATTATCTGGAGGGCAAAAGCAAAGAGTAGCTATTGCCCGTGCATTAGTAAAGAATCCAAAATTAGTTTTAGCTGATGAACCTACTGCTAATCTTGATTCTGAAACTAGTGAGGAAGTTTTAGATATTATGTTAAAAATGAATCAAAAATTAGGAACTACTTTTATATTTTCTACACATGATCCACAAGTTATGAAATATGCAAAAAGATTAATTGAAATAAGAGATGGACAAGTGACTCGAGATGAACAAGGAGAGGATATAGATGTTCCTCACTAAACTTGCTATTAAAAATTTATTTCGCCATAAAAAAAGAACAATCGTAACGGCTTTGGTAATAACTCTAGGTATATTTATATTCTTAGTATCAGATTCTTTAATGGTTGGGCTAAGAGATATCTCGCTTAAAAATCATTTGAATCTACAGTCTTCGCATTTACAGATCATGGATGCCAATTATTGGGAAGAAAAAGAAGAGTTTACTTTAGAAAATTTAATAAACGTAAACGAAGGAATGGAAAACAATTTAAAAGAGAATGAAAATGTGCTTCAAGTTACTCCCCGCTTATATTTTACTGGAACTGTTAATAATGGACAGGAAGAATTTCCTATCACTGCTGTGGGGATAAGACCTGACACCGATAATGAAGTAATTAATTTAAATGATTATATATTAAAGGGGCAAATGCCGCAAGAGGGGAATTCTGCAATACTTGGTAAAGCTCTTGCAAACCTGATGGGGTTTGAAGTCGGTGACTATATAACATTGTTATTTAAAACAAAAGAAGGTACATTTAATACAATAGATGCTGAACTTACTGGTATATTAGACACCCCCAACCCCCAAATAAATGAATATCAGATTTTTATGCCTCTTTCTCTCGTTCAAAATTCATTGCAATTGGAGAATAAAGCTAGTAAATATCTAGTAAAATTAAATAATAGGGAGCAAGCTTTATCAATAGCTAATAATTTAAATCAACAATTTGAAAAACAAAGTGGAAATTTACGAGCATATAATTGGGAAAAATTATCACAAGAAATTCTTGCAATGGTGAGACAAGGAGATATTGAAAATTTGATTATGTTATTAATCATAATAGTTCTAGCTGCAGTAGGAGTTATTAATACTATAATTTTGTCTGCTTTAGAAAGATTAGAAGAGATTGGAATGATGAAAGCACTTGGATTAAAGGTCAGGGAAATAATATATATATTTGTAATTGAATCTGCATGCATTGGTGCTATTGGTTCTTTTTTCGGAATTATATTTGGAGCAATAGGAGTTTATTTCTTAAATAATATAGGAATAAGTATTTCAGCTATGACTGGAGGAGAAACTACCTTTGGAATACCGATTGCTGAAAGAATATATGGTGGATGGAATCCAGAAGCTTTCTTATTCATTTTCGTTTTTGGTGTAATAGTTTCTGTTTTAGCGAGCATTTTACCGGCAAGATGGGGAGCAAAAAAGGATCCAGTAAAAGCAATATATCATAAATAGGGGGTGGCAATAAATGAAGTTTTTACTTACTCTTGCCGGCAGAAATTTATTCAGAAATAAAATGAGGACCTTTGTCTCTATTATAGCAATTGCAATAGCTGTTATGGTAGTAATATTTGCCCGTGGATTAGTGATTGGAGTGTTAAATTCATCTTTTTCCTTATATGTACAATATGATTCAGGTCATATTAGAGTTGTAGATGAAACTTATAATCAAAAAGAGCAACTATTATCATTAATCCATCCTGTAGATGGATTTAATGGAAATGGTGTTATGTCAATGGTTAATAGATTTGAAGAAGAAGAGGGTATAGAATTAGCAGTTCCGAGATTGAAATTTGGTGCAATGGCTAGTCCTGATGATGAAATTGTAAGAATGATGGGCTGGGGTGTAAAACCAGAAAAAGAGAAAAAATTTACTGAGATTGAATCAAAGATTGTTAAAGGTAGAATGGTTGAAGAAGGGAAACGCGAAGTAACCTTAGGTAGCGGTCTATTAGCTTCCCTGAATAAAGAAGTGGGAGATACCATTACAATATTATATAAAAATTCGTTTGATGCTTTCAAAGGTTCTACTTTTAATATTGTTGGAGAAGTGGACCATTATCTACCCTTAATTAATGACCGTTTATTTTATATTCCTCTAAGTCAAGCTCAAAGAATATTGATTATGGACAATAGTGCTACAGAGATTTTATTAAAAACACAATCAATGGGAGCAGCCGAAAATATCAAGCCAGAAGTTCAACAAATAATCAATTCAAAGGATAATAGAAACAAATATTTAGTACAAACTTGGAAAGAGGCGAATCCAACTTTACAACTCTTTGATGTTGCACAATATATTTATAATGTAATATATATCTTGCTAATTGTATTAGCAGCTATTGTAGTTATAAACACAATGGTAATGATTGTTAAAGAAAGAACCCAGGAGATAGGTATGATGTCAGCCTTAGGACTTAAAGGTAAAGAAATTTTGCGATTATTTATAATGGAAGGAGCTTTTATGGGAGTTGTTGGTAGTTTCCTCGGAGCTGTTGGCGGTGGAGCATTGACAAAATATCTTTCAATAGTTGGTATAGATTATACACAAGCCGTTCAGGGAATGACTGAAGAATTTTTTATGAATCCCATGATTTATCCTGTTTATAATTTTGAAAACGTGGTATTTGGTTTTATTTTAGGAGCAATCATTACTACTCTTACTTGTATAATACCAGCAAGAAGAGCTGCTCGCTTAGAACCAAATGATGCGTTGAGAGATATCTAATGGAGGTGTATTAAATTGAAAAAAATTATTACTTTATTAATATTAGCTATTTTCATCTTTAGTGCTTCTGCCTTTGCTATTACTGCTGAGGAAATTATTCAAAAAAGAGATGATAACGAATACTTACAGTCAGCTCGAGTTGAGGCAACAATGGTAATTAATAATAGTGGTAGAAAATTAGAAAAAAAGATGGTCTCTTTAAGTGAAGGAGATAAAGCATTAGTAGAATTTACCAACCCGATGGACAGAGGTACTAAATATTTAAAGCGGGATGATAATTTATGGATGTTCTTTCCCGATGCAGAGGATGTAGTTAAACTATCAGGTCATATGCTAGAACGTGGTATGATGGGTAGTGATTTCTCATATAAAGATATGATGGAGTCTGAGAAACTGACAGAATTATATAATTTTGAGATTATCGGTGAAGAAGAATTTAAGGGACGTCCTTGTTATAAAATAGAGGCTATAAAAGAAGAAGGAGCAGAAGTTTCATATTACAGAAGAGTGACATGGATTGATAAGGAGCGATATATAGGTTTAAAAGAAGAATTATATGCAGAAAGTGGTAAATTATTAAAAGAAGTAATTGTTGAGGAAACTCAAAAGATACAGGGAAGATGGTATCCTATAGAAACAGTTATGGAAAACAAGCTAAGGAAAAATACAAGTACTACCTTTATTATTGATTCGATTAAATTTAATCCTGAAATACCTGAAGGTACTTTTACATTAGAATCATTACAATAATAAGGGGGTTTAAAAATTGTATTCTAAAAAAATAACACTATTAATTTTAGCTATAGTCTTAATTGCTTCTCCTACTATGATTCAAGCCTCTTCAAATTACCAAATGGGCGGTACTGCCAAAGCAGGTCTGAATGCTTTATTTTTTGATGATACAAGTCAGGTTGAAATATATGATAGTATAAATTTAGAATTCAGTTCTGATAATACTGCCTTTGAGATAGATGTCATGCATAATCTTACTAAAAATGAATTAGATATGACATTGAAAAAGGCTTATTTTAGAAAAAAGATTATGGGGAGTAATATAACTATTGGTAAACAACCCATATCATGGTCTTTTGGTTCTTTGATCAATACAACTGATTATAGTCTTGGAGCTGAAGCATTAAATGAAGAAACAAGTGCTAAATATGTGAATGGAGTAAAAATAGATTACCCATTTAATTGGTATAGTAGTCTATCTTTGGTAAGAGAGTTTAACTCGGAATATGATTATAAATATGGTTTTAGAGGTAGAACTTTAATAAATGACTATGATGTAAGTGTAAATTGGGTTGATCAAAAATCTAATAATAGTGATCTTAGTAGATGGGGATTAACTTTAAAAGGAGATATAAGTAATACTGGAGTATATGGATCTTATACCCATGTTAATTATAAAACAACTAATTTTGAAATAAATACGGAAGGTTATATGGTTGGAGCAGATTATAGTTATTTTCTAAACCAAGGTTATGGTAATAGGTTATATTTACAGGGAGAATACCATTTATTAGAGAAAAATGAAGGCTTGAATGTATTGTTAAATTCATTAGCAGGGGCTGGAGTTGCAATACCCCCCTCTAAAATTTCAAATGAAGAAAAATATTTTAAAGTCTTTTTAAGTAATATTAATTACAATATTAATGATTTTAGTTCAATTGGATTTTTTACTATAACTTCGTTGGAAGATGGAAGTACTGCTTTAATACCAAATTATAGAAATCAACTCACTAATAATACTACGTTAAAGGTTAATTTGTCTTATTTAAGTGGGTCAAGTGATGAGGTCTTTTCAGGGGGCAATAGACTTCCTGGGGTGGTTTGTAATATAGAATTAAGTTATGCTTTCTAATTTTTCCTCTAACTCATCTTCAGAAATTTGATCAAGATTATCTAAGAGGGAGAGTATTTCATGAAATTTTTCATCAGATATTTCTCCCTCTTTTTTTAAATTTTCATATTTATTCATAAACTCATATATAATCTTTAAATCTAGGTCCTTATTCATTAGGTATCATACCCTCTCTGGCTACATTTTCGGGATCAACAAAAGAGATGTAATCTTCTTCAAACAATAATTTTATTGAACCGGTTTGTCCAGTACGTTGTTTAGCAATTATTATTTCTGTATCTTGTTCTGTACCTTCAGCTTCAGCTTTTTCTCTTGCAGCAGCACTAGTATGAGCATGCCTATATAAAAAGATAACTCCATCAGCCACTTCTTCAATATTACCAGAATCTCTAAGGTCAGACAGTACAGGCCTTTTATCTTGTCTGGAAGTGAAACTTCTACTTATTTGAGATATTAATACTATAGGAACTTCTAATTCTGATGCTAAATTTCTAAGTTGGAGCACTATTTCTCCTACAGCGCGTGCAGTGTTTTGAGCATGTTCTTCTGGAAGTTGAATCATCTGTAAGTAATCAATAATTACCAGACTCAAGTCATCCATTTGGGCTTTGAATTTTCTTAGACGGGCTCTTATCTGAGCTACATTTAGTCCTCTTTCATCAGATATTGAAAGAGGAAATTCATGAAGATCATCTAAAGCTTTAGATATTCTTTTATCTTCTTCATCGTTTGTTTCCCCTTGAGTATATTTCCAACCATTTACTTGTGCTTCTTGAATAATCATTCTGTCTACTATTTCTTGGGCTTCCATTTCAAGACTGATAATAGCAGTGGGTTCATTTCTTTTGAGCACATTTTTAGCAACATTTATTGCAAAAGCTGTTTTACCCATACTGGTAGAAGCTGCTATTACGTTAAGGTGACCTTTTTTAAAGCCTCCAATTAAATTATCCAAAGACATAAAACCAGTTTGCAGACCTACATCTATTTTTTTCTCTTTTCTATTTAAGTATGCTTCAAAAGATTCTAACAGTGCTTCTTCCATAGTATAAATATGTTTGTCTAAATCTGATGATTCATTAGTAGCTGTAAAAATAATTTCTTGGGCCCTAGATTGATACTCGGAAATATCTAATTCAGGTTCTTGGGCTAATTTATCAATTTTTTTAGAAGCCCGTTGTAATAAATCTTTTTGATGATTCTTTTTTATTATATCTATCGTTGGTTTTAACTCTTCGGGAGTATTAAATCCAGAGGTTAAATTATCCAGCATTTCTTCAGGGTTTTTAACTATATTTTCATTTTTTAATTTTAAAAAGAGCTTTGTTTTAGAAATTTGGTTATCTCTTTCGAATTGTTTTAATAAGATATCATATATTAATTGGGCTTTTGAATTGAGAAAATGTCTAGTTTCTAAAACATCTGCCACTTCATCAATTTTTTCAGGGTACTGTAATAGAATAGAAAGTAACTGAAATTCTTGTTCAACATTTTCTTCTTTTTTATTAGAATAGTCTTGCTCTAAAGCCATCTTTGTTCCTCCTGTATGAAATTAATTGAGATCTTCAATATCCCATTCAAATTTTTCCCAATTATTATTTTCCTCACGTTTTTTATTTTTTGGTTCTTTTTTCTTTTGGGTTGAATTGTTATTTAAAAGTTTTCTTGCTTGATCAATACTTTTAACATTATTTTCTTTCAAAGGAATAATGAAATTATCTTCTATGTATTTTAAAGAAGGCTGACCATCACTTTTACGGCGGAATGCTTCTTTAATTGCATATTTAGCTATAGAAACACTCAAACCATTATCCTCATTTAACCATTCAGAAAATATTTCCATTTGAGTTTCGCTTACATTAAACCAATTTTTAAAACCGTAACAATTAGCAAGCTTATTTGTTTCTCGATACATTCTATCAAAGTATTTTAATCTTTCATAATCAAATATTTTCTTATTATACCAATCATCTACTATGCCATGAAGATAGTAGAAACCTTCTTTTTTGTTTTTATTATTTTTATTAACCCATTTATCCACTCTTCTTATTAATTCTTTGATCATTTTGTTATCAAAATCTTTCATCCAGTGTTCAATTTCTTCTTCAATAAGTGTGTAATCGATTCCTTGTGGTAAAAAACTTATTAAAGCTTTAATGTAATCTTTTTTGGCTAAATTATTTTTATTTAATACTTTAGATCTATAGTCATCAAAATTTTGATTAGTATTATTTTTGTTATTTTCGTTATTATTAAAGCAAGAACCAACTATTTTATTTAGATTCACTTTTATTTCATAAGTATAGTTACCCTTTTTTTCTTTGTCTAGATTAATATAATCGTGTTTTTTTAATATTTCTAGTCCTTTTTTGATATTTTCACGGTCCAGTGCTAAAAATCCTGCCATTATTGCAGGATTGGTTCTTATTGACTGGTTAGTATCAATATGAGTTAAAAGATATATAAAAACTGGTAGAGAAGGACCTGGTAAGGTTTTTAAAAACCCATGTTTAATACTTTCCCGTCCTAATTCAATACTTTGTTTTTCGTTATCACAGCATATTCTAATTTTTTTATGTTCAATAAGCTTTATATTTTCCATTTAAAGTTCACCCTCGTAAAAAATTATACATCTTTTAAGGGGAAAATACAATATCAAATTTGAAAATGAGGAATTCAATTCAATATATATAGCTGACTTGACACCCTAAATCATATTTGCTACTATTAACTCGGAAAAGATAAATAAGGAAAGGAAGATAATTTTGCTTAATAGATATAGTAGAGTTGAGATGGAAAAAATATTTAGTGAAAAAAACAAATATCAAAAATGGCTTGAGGTAGAATTGGCAGTAGTTAAAGCCCGTATGGAATTGGGGGAAGTTCCTAATAAAATCTATGAGAAAATCAAAAACAATTCAAAATTTAATGTAGACCGAATTAAAGAAATAGAAAAAGAGACTAGACATGATATGCTAGCTTTTATCGAAAATGTTAATGAGAATTTAGGTAATGAATCAAAATATATTCATGAGGGTATAACTTCAAATGATATTAAAGATACAGGTTTAGCCCTGCAATTAGGCGAAGCGTTAAATTTGGTACAAAAAGGTTTAAAAAAATTAAAAGATGTTATTAAAGAGAATGCTTTATTACATAAAGATACAGTTATGATTGGTAGAACTCATGGTATTCATGCTGAACCCATAACTTTTGGATTGAAATTAGCAGTTTGGTATAAAGAAATTGAGAGACACCAAAAAAGACTAATTCAAGTTGAAGATATAATTAAAGTTGGACAAATTTCGGGGGCGGTTGGCACTTTTGCAACTATTAATCCGGAAGTTGAAGAATTAGTAATGAATGAACTAGGTTTGAATACTGCGTTAGTGACAAATCAAATACTCCAAAGAGATCGCCATGCGGATTTAATGAGCAAAATAAATCTTATCGCTTCTTCTTTAGAGAAATTTAGTACAGAGATCAGAAATCTACAAAGGACAGATATTTTAGAAGTTGAAGAAAACTTTTCAAAAGGACAAAAAGGATCTTCAGCTATGCCTCATAAGAAAAATCCGATTGTAAGTGAAAGAATCAGTGGTCTTGCAAGAGTAATTAGAGGTAATTTAATACCTGCTTTTGAAAATGTTAATCTCTGGCATGAAAGAGATTTAACCCACTCTTCTGTTGAAAGGATTATTTTACCAGACAGTTTAATTTTAATTGATTATATGATTGATAAATTTACAGATATCTTAAAAAATTTAAAAGTAAATAAAAACACCATGAAGTTAAATATAAATAAAACTAATGGTCTTATTTATTCACAGAAAGTAATGTTAGCTCTAATTGAAAAGGGTTTAGATAGGGAAAAAGCTTACGAATTGGTTCAGAGAAACGCTATGAAGTCTTGGGAAAAAGATGAAAGTTTTCAAAAAATGATTGAAAATGATGGTGAAGTTATGACATACTTAAATAAAGAGGAAATAGAAAAAATTTTTAATTACGAAAATTTCCTAAATGAAATAGATTACATTTTTGAAAGGGGGAAGCTTAAGTAAAATTTTACTTAAGCAAACATAGAAATGGCAGTAAAAATCGTAGTAGGAGCTCAATGGGGCGATGAAGGTAAAGGTAAGGTAACTGACAAATTAGCAGAAACGGCAGACTATGTAGTAAGATTTAGTGGGGGTAATAATGCTGGGCATACGGTAATAGTTGAGGATGACAAGTATGAACTACATCTTATACCTTCTTCAATATTATATCCAAATAAAAAAAGTGTGATTGGAAATGGTGTGGTTATAGACCCGTTAGCACTCATTTCTGAAATGGAAGGTTTAAAAGAGAGAGGACTATCTTTTGATAATTTTTATATTAGTGAACAGGCTCATGTTGTAATGCCTTATCATAAAGAGTTTGATGGTTTAGAAGAAAAGCGCAAAGGGGATAATAAAATTGGTACTACTAAAAAAGGTATAGGACCTGCATATACTGATAAAGTTGCTAGAAGAGGTATAAGGGTATGTGATTTAATAAATGAAGATAAGTTCAAAAAGAAACTAGATAATGTTTTAGAATATAAAAATCTAATATTAGATAAAGTATATAATGAAAAAAAATTATCATATGAGAACATTTTAGAACAATATTTAAAAGCTGCAGAAATATTAAAACCTTATGTTACTGACACTTCGAAACTCTTAGACGAGGCTTATAAAAATGATAAAAATATATTTTTTGAAGGTGCCCAAGGAACATTATTAGATATCGACTATGGATCTTATCCTTATGTAACGTCTTCTAATCCGACTGCTGGAGGAGTCTGCACAGGGTCTGGTTTTGGTCCAACTAGAATTGATGATATAATAGGAGTAGCGAAAGCTTATTTAACCAGAGTAGGAGCAGGGCCTTTTCCTACAGAGCTTTTTAATGAAATGGGGACATTCTTACAGGAAAAAGGTCATGAATATGGTGTTACAACTGGTCGAGCTAGAAGATGCGGTTGGTTAGATTTGCCTTTATTAAAATATGCAGTAAGGGTAAATGGCTTAACTGAACTTGTATTGACTAAAGTAGATGTTTTAAGTGGATTAGAAGAAATTAAAGTGTGTACTTCTTATAAAGGAGATAGCTGTAATATTTCCCAGGCAGGCTTACAAGGTGACAATGAACCCATTTATGAAATTTATCCGGGTTGGAATAAAGATATTAAAGGAATACAAGATTTCAATAAATTACCAAGTGAAGCACAAAAATTTATAAACATGATAGAAAAGGAAATAGAAATACCTATTACAGTTATTGGTACTGGACCTGAAAGAGAAGATGCAATTATTAGAAAATAGTAATATTTATTATTATAACGGAGAGAAAGTCTCCAATTAAATTATACGAGGAGTGTAAATCATGAAAGTATTAGTTGTTGGAAATGGTGGGCGCGAACATGCATTAGTTTGGAAAATATACCAGAGTGATAAAGTTGATAAAATTTATGTTGCTCCAGGAAATGACGGAATGACTGATTTGGCAGAAAGGGTTGATATTTCAGCTAGTGACATCAATGTACTTGCTGATTGGGCTTATGAGCACAAAATCGACCTGACTGTAGTGGGTCCGGAAAAACCTTTAGTAAAAGGTATTGTAAATGAATTTGAAAAAAGAGGTTTAAGAATTTTTGGCCCCAATAAACTCGCGGCTAGAGTAGAAGGCAGTAAAGTATTTGCTAAAAATATACTAGAAAAGCATAATATTCCAACAGCTGAATTTGAGGTTTTTACAGAACCCGAAAATGCTTTAGAATTTTTAAAAGAGGCGGACTATCCTTTGGTTATAAAGGCTGAAGGTTTAGCTTTTGGTAAAGGAGTAGTTATTGCTACTAATCAGGAAAAAGCTGAAGAAGCAATTACTAGGATTATGGAAGATAAAGTATTTGGTGATGCAGGAAGTCGGATTGTAATTGAAAACTTTCTTGAAGGCGAAGAAATTTCAGTAATGGTGTTTACAGACGGAGAGAATTTTGTTCCTTTAGAATTTGCTCAGGATCATAAAGCCGTTTTCGATGGTGATGAAGGTCCTAATACAGGTGGAATGGGTTCTTATTCACCTTTACCATTTATGGATGAACAATTAAAAAAGAGAATTCATGAAAAAATATTAAAACCAGCATTAGATGCTTTTAACCAAGAGGGGTTAAATTATAAGGGATTATTGTATATCAATATGATCTTGACAGATATGGGGCCAGAAGTATTAGATTTTAATGCTCGTTTTGGTGATCCAGAAACTCAAGTAATCCTACCTCGGATGAGTACAGATATTATAGATGTTTTTGAAAAAACTATTGACCAAGAACTAGATGAAATAGAGATTGAATGGGATGAAAGAGCAGCGGTCTGTGTCATATTAACATCTGCTGGTTATCCACTTACCTTTGATACCGGGAAAGAAATAAAAGGATTAGATGATTTAAACAGGTTTGATAACCTCTTGGTTTTTCATGCGGGTACAACCAAAATTGGTGATAAGTTTTATACTGCCGGAGGAAGAGTAATTGGATTAACTGTATTAGGAAACCCAATTCAGGATGCTATAAGCCAAGTATATGAATATATTGAAGAGATTAATTTTGAAGATATGCATTATAGAACAGATATTGGTATCTCTAATAGAGAATCTATAAATTATTAAAAATAATTTCGAAGTGGTGAGAATATGTTTGATATTCATAATCATCTTTTAGCTGGTTTGGATGACGGGCCGCAGACACAAGAAGAAACCTTGGAAATATGTAAAGCAGCCGAAGAGTTTGAAGTGCATAAAATTGTAGCTACTCCCCATTACTTGGAGGGACAATATGAACCCGAGGGTGAACTTATAAGGAAGAAAATAGAGGAAACGAACGATACCTTACAGAAAAATAATATTCAAGTTGAAATATTACCTGGTCATGAAGTATATCTATCTGAAAATACTATAAATAAAATTAAAAAAGAAGATATCTTGTTTATAAATGATAGTAAGTATATATTATTAGAGTTACCTATGAATTACATCCCCGAGTATCTTGATGAATTCTTTTATGATTTAAGTGTGATGGGATATAAGCCCATAATTGCACACCCGGAACGTAATAAAGAAGTTATAAAGAATCCGGGTATATTATATCGTTGGGTAAAAGAAGGTGTTATATTTCAATTGAATGCGGGAAGTTTATTTGGTGTTTATGGACCTGAGGTTAAAAAATGTGCCATAGATTTAGTTGACAATTACTTAGTCCAAGTTATTGCTTCTGATTGCCATGGAGAATCTATGGCTGGTTTAGAATGGATGGCGAGAGCCAAAAGAAAACTGGAAGATATATGTGGTTCTTATACCATCCAGTTTTTTACAAATGCAGAATATATAATTAATGACGAGGAAATTATTTGTGAAGAGCCTACTCATTTTGAGTCTAAGTCATTTTGGAATTTTTTAGATAAATTCAACTTTAGCGAAAGGGATAATACCAAAAAAGATTAATAACCTTCAATATGGATAACTTCAACACTTTCTACTGCTTTTTTTATCTTATCATCAATGTTTAAATCTTCTTCTCCTTTACGTACTTGCTCGATTGTTGGTCTAGTTTCTGGGCTATCTGGAACAAAAACCGTACAACAGTCATCATAAGGTTGGATTGAAATATCATAAGTACCAATCTTTTTAGCAAGGTTTATTATCTGAACTTTATTTAATCCTAATAAAGGTCTTAAAATTGGTAATTGAGGTACTTCATTAGTTACTCTTAATGCTTCTAAGGTTTGACTTGCAACTTGACCGATACTTTCTCCTGTAATAATTGCTTTACCATTCTTTTTTTCGATAATTAGTTCTGTAATTTTTATCATCAATCTTCTCATAATTATAGTAATTAAATCATTTGGACATTTTTCATTCATTTCTGTCAGGATATCGGTAAAATCCACAATATGAAGATCTATATTGTTTTGGTATTTAGCTAATACTTGAGTTAATTCTTTAACTTTTTCTTTTGTTCGATCACTAGTAAAGGGAAAGCTATGAAAATATACTGGTATAAGCTTAGCACCCCTTTTCAACCCCATATAGCCTGCTACAGGGCTGTCAATACCACCCGAAAGCATTAACCCTGCTTTCCCGGTTACACCGACAGGCAAGCCTCCCATACCTTCATAAACTTCAGAATAAACATAAGCACTATTTTTTCTAATTTCAACATTTATATCTAAATCTGGGTTGTGTAAATCCACCTCTCTTTTATTTTCTGTTATGTTTTCAATAACATATTCACCGAGATTATATTGTAATTCCATTGAATCATATTCAAAAGATTTATTGCTTCTTCGAGCTGTAATTCTGAAACTAATATAATCTTTATTTTCAAGGGCTTTTTGGGCTGATTTAAGAACCACTTCTTTAATTTTATCATAGTTTAAATCTACTTCTTTAACTGGTGAAAAAGAAACTAGCCCCGGAATCTTTTGAAGTCGATTTATTACTATGTTTTGATTCACGTCGCTTTTCAAAAATATTCTTCCAGGAGTTTTATATATTGTTATGTTTCCTTTTTCTTTTTTTAAACTCTTTTTAATATTAGATTTTAAAATATCTTCGAACATAGATCTATTTTCACCTTTTAAGGCTATCTCACCATAACGTATCAGGTATAAATTACTCATCTGTTTCCCCCCATTATCTTTCTTAATCTTTCAACATGTTTTTTTAACGTTTTTATTGTAAATTCAATTTCTTTTTCCGTATTAAATTGGCTTAAGCTGAATCTTACAGTTCCTTCACGATAATTATCAGGTAAACCTAAAGCTTTTATAATATGACTAGTTTTGTTTTTACGAGAAGTACAAGCAGAACCGGTTGATATATATATGTTTTCACTTTCTAGACTGTGAACTAATACTTCACCTTTTATCTTTGCAAATGAAACATTTAAAATATGAGGAGCACTCTTATCTCCAGGAGGTGTGTTAATTATAACGTCCGGTATTTCAGTTTGTATTTTTTGTTTTAGTAAGTTTTTAAGATTTTTTAGTTTTGAGATACTTTTATTGTTAGGTAAATGTTTTACAGCTTCTCCAAAACCTGCAATTCCAGGCGTATTTTCCGTACCGGGGTAAAACCCTTTTTCTTGTCCACTACCATGTAATATTTTATCAATGAAAATATCATTATTAATATACAAAGCCCCTATACCTTTAGGTCCGTGAATTTTATGTCCGCTAACTGTATAAAGATCTATACCTAATTCTTTAATATTCAGATTAATCTTTCCGAGGGCTTGAACACCATCAACATGAAAATATAGATTTTTATATTTATTAACAATTTCAGATATTCTTTTAATTGGTTGGATACTACCAACTTCATTGTTTACTGCCATTGTACTAATCAAGATGGTATTATTACTTAATTTTTCTTTTAAAATATCTAAATTGATTATCCCCTTTTTATTTACTGGAATGTAATCTACTTCAAACCCTCTTTTTTCAAGATGTTTAAAAATTTGAAGAACAGATTTGTGTTCTATTTCGGTTGTTATAATATTGTTTCCAAATTTTTTAAGCCGATAAGCCGCGCCTTTTATACCAATATTATTGGCAAGTGTTCCACTACCGGTAAAGATAATTTCTTCCCTTGTTGTCTTAAGTTTATTAGAAATTTGTAGGCGTGCTTCTTTTACTAATTTCTCTGCATTAATTCCAAGTTTATGTAATGAAGAAGGATTAGCATAATTATCCTCTAATACTTTTTTAATTTTGTTTACTACTTCAGGTAAAGGTTTGGTGGTAGCTGCATTATCCAAATAAATTTCATCCATAGATATCCCAACCTTTTAATATTATTATTAACTACTGACTTAATTGTAAATTAATAGTCTTTTGATGTCAATTTTATTATTAAAAAGTGGGCTTATTTTTAAAATATGTAGGTGGGAGAAAATAGGAAAGAAAATTGAGAAGAGCATTTTAAAGGGGAGTGAAGATATTTGAGTAGTTAACCGACTTTCTTTTCTAACTTTTTTTCTATATTTTCTATATTATCATAATTTAATTTAGAACTACATTTTTCACAATATTCAGTACCAGACCAGTTTCTTGTTCCGCAAACGTTACATTTAACTTTTTTACCAAAATTCATTATATTGCCTCCTTTCAATCATTCACTTTTAACTATTATAAGGATTTTAGATTAAAAGTCAAGGGTTTTAGGCAAATTAATTGAAAATCATTATCATTAACTAGGAACTTGAACTCAAAAAGAAACAGTGGTATAATAAATTATGAACATATGACAAAAACTAAAAAGGAGGATAAAGATGGAAACTGATGTGTTAATTGTTGGAGGTAGTGCAGCGGGATTGATGGCTGGAATAACAGCGAGAAAACATTATCCAGAAAAAAAGGTAACAATAGTTAGAAAAGAGGATAAGGTTCTTATTCCTTGTGGTATTCCTTATACCTTACATACTGTAGATGGTCCTGAAAACAATATAATTCCTGATGAAGCAGCTACTGGGAAGGATATTGAACTAATAATTAATGAAGTTGTTGAAATTGATAAGGAAAACAAAAATGTTAAACTAAAGAATGGTGAATTAATTAAATATGAAAAATTGGTATTAGGAATTGGATCTAGTCCCTTTTTACCACCGATTAAAGGAGCAAATTTAGAAAATGTTTATACTGTAAAAAAGGATTTTGAATTATTAAAAGAAATGAGAAATAAAGTTAAAGAAAATAAGGAGATTGTAATAATTGGGGGAGGATTCATTGGGGTTGAGTTTGCTGATGAGATAAGAAAAAATGATGATACTAATGTGACTATAATAGAAATTCTCGATAATGTTCTCTCATTGGTCTGTGATGATATTCTGTGTGAGAAAGCTGAAAACAAATTGAGAGAGAATGGAGTTAATGTTTTAACAGAATCTAAGGTAATAGAAATCGTTGGAGATCAAAAAGCGGAAAAAGTAAAATTGGAAAGTGGAAAAGAGATTTCAGCCGATGTTGTCATAATAGCCACTGGAGTAAATCCAAATACTGAATTAGCTTCTGAAGCGGGTTTAGATAGTAATTCTAAAAAAGGTATACTGGTAGATGAATATATGAGAACTAGTGATCCTGACATATTTGCTTGTGGAGATTGTGTTGAAAAGCCTTCTTATTTCGGAGAAAATTTTCAAGCTGCGTGGTTAGCTTCTATTGCTACCAATGAAGGAAGAGTAGTAGGAGCAAACCTTTATAACTTAAGAAGAAAAAAACAAAAATCTATTGGTATATTTTCTACAATAGTTGATGATTTGGCTTTAGGTGTAGCTGGTTTAACTAAAAAACAAGCTGAAAATGCTGGTATAGAAGTAGTAGAAGGTCATGCTGAAGCGATTAATAGACATCCTGGTTCCATGCCGGGAGCTCAGCTTTTGGGTGTTAGTCTTATATTTCAAAAATATGATGGTATAATAATAGGTGCACAAGTCTATGGAGCAGATACCGCGGGTGAGTTTTTAAATATTTTAGGATTGGCAATTGAAAAGCAAATGACTGCTGAAGATTTAGCTACTTTACAAGTGGGGACCCATCCTGCTTTAACAGCTTCTCCGGTGCCATACCAATTAATTAATGCTGCAGAAGATGCTGTTATAAAATTAAATTCATAAAATTTAAAGCCTAAAAAAACTCCCCATTCAAAAATGAAGTGGGGAGTTTTTATATATTTAATTTAAAATAAATATTCAATGCCGATATTTAAATTGTATTCTTCTGTGAAAGTATTTGCTTGAAAATCTTGAGTTAATCCCTGGTTAGAACCATCATAAAAATACCTTTCTCCTGTACCGTTAGTATCTAGTCTTTTATATTGAAGACTACCTGTAATATATATATTTTCTTTGAAAT
The DNA here is from genome assembly GCA_021736945.1 of Halanaerobiales bacterium. Taxonomy (GTDB): domain Bacteria; phylum Bacillota; class Halanaerobiia; order Halanaerobiales; family M55B127; genus M55B127. The sequence continues at coordinate 17,971 of JAIPEX010000008.1, forward strand.
TGTATCGAGTTTTATTTTTTAATAAAAGGTAAGATCCATCTTCTGTACTCTCTAAGGTGTAATCTTCATAATAATTTTTTGTTGAAGTGTCTGTAAAAGCATATGGGGAAAATTTAAAAATTAGTCTATTCTTAAAAGATTTATTAATATTTCTATTTAATATTAACCCTAAGTAAGGAATATGATATTTTGTTTTTTGATTAACAACATTTCCATTTGTGTTAGTTTGAGTATTATTTGAATAATCATAAAAATTTCCATTTTCTACGCTATGAACATAATTGTCATATTCATACCCAATGAGTATTAAATAACTTTGTTTTGGAGTAGAATATTCCAATAAATAATTAGCTAATAAAAAATCCAAATAAAAATTTTCAAGGGAAGTTTCTCCAGTGAGTTTAGATTGTTTATTATTTATATTATCTGTGAAATTTATTATTTCAGCTTTTTTTGTACTTTTATTGAACAGATTACTTCCTAATGTTACTGAATAATAATCAGCCCAATCCTTAAAAATATATTGGTTAAAATTAACTTGTAACAATGAAGAGTTTAAAGGTAGTGTTGACTTTATATTTGAACTTGATCCTGTAATAGAAGTTGTATATTCAATTTCACCGTAGGTATTTCCTATTTCAATATCCACTTCATAAGCTTGAGTATTTATGGAAAAAAATAATACGACTAAAATGAAAAGGAGTGTTAATATTTTTTTCATAGTTGGATTTCTCCTTCCTTTGATATAATAATAAATTGCACATAGATATACTAATTCCTTCTTTTACAAATTAAAAATATTTTTTAAAATTTGCACATTCATGGTAAGGAATCTTTTCTCTTAAAACAAAATAAAGATTTTAAGGAAGTTATTTATCACCATTTAAAATTATGGCTTTTTTATATATAATAATTAATAGAAGAAAAATATTTGGTTGATTACTAATTTAAAATGATTTGAAGCAGGAAAACTTATATTGATTGCTGAATTTATTTTAAGAACCGTTTATTCAAATATTGATATCAAATAATTCAACAACTAGGAGTGGGAAAATGAAAACCGTTTTAATCATGGCAGGTGGAGCTGGTACTAGATTTTGGCCTGTTAGTCGAAAGGAAAATCCTAAGCAATTTTTAAAATTAACAGATCAAAATATGTCAATGTTGCAATGTACAGTTCAAAGAGTAAAAGAAATGGTAGAAATTGAACAAGTTTTTATAGCTACTAATGATTTATATGTTGATAAAATTTCGGAGCAACTACCTGAATTACCAGAAGAGAATATAATAGTGGAACCTTGTAAAAGAAATACTGCTCCCTGTATTGGTTTGGCCTCTCTTTATATAGAAAGAAAACATCCCGATTCTACAATGATTGTATTGCCTTCTGATCATGTGGTTGAAAATACTAAGACATTTAAAGAGATTATAAAAAGTGCTGCTACTTATGCTAACAAAGGAGAAAATATTGTCACTTTAGGTATCAAACCTGACAAACCGGAAACAGGTTATGGATATATTCATTTTGGCAATAAAGTCCAAGAGGTTGGGAATAACAGTGTTTTTAGGGTCAAAAAGTTTACTGAAAAACCAAATCTTGAAAAAGCAACTAAATTTTTTGAAGATGGCAATTATTATTGGAACAGCGGTATGTTTGTTTGGAAAACTGAAACAATATTAAATAAGCTAAAAGAGCATTTACCAGAGATTTATAATAATCTCAAAAAAATATCAAAATCAATTGGGAAGCCGGAGGAAAATCAAGTTGTTGAAGAAAATTTTTCATGTATGAACAATATCTCCATTGATTACGGAGTATTGGAGAAAGAAAAGAATATATATGTTATTCCAGCAGACTTCGGTTGGAATGATGTTGGGAGTTGGAATGCCTTAAGTGAAATTAATGAAAAAGATGAAGATAATAATATGATAAATGCTGAGCATGTTGGCATAGATACAAATGACTCTATTATTTACAGCGAAGATAAATTAGTTACTTCAATAGGTATAAATAATTTAATTATTGTGAATACAGATGATGCCATCTTAGTTTGCAATAAAGATAATGCACAAGATGTTAAAAAGTTACGGAAGTTATTAAAAGAAAAGGGTTTTGAAAATAATCTTTAGAAAAGGTAATGAAAAGGGGGTTAAAAAATGGCTGAATATCAATATGAATTTAGAGAAAAACAAAAAGGTTTATTAGCAAAATTACTTATTACAATGGTAGCACTTTTAATAACGGCTTATATATTGCCGGGCATGAGTATTAACGGTCTTTTTGCTGGGTTTGTTGCTGCGTTAATATTAGGTCTTGTAAATATTTTTGTTAAACCAATATTCATTATTTTCACCTTACCGTTAACTTTATTGACAATGGGGTTATTCTTATTAGTAATAAATGGGTTAATGCTCTGGTTAGCAGCTGGCATTGTACCAGGATTTATGATAACTGGATTTTGGACTGCTCTTTTCGGTTCGATACTTTTAAGTATTGTTACCTGGTTTTTAAACCAAATTCTTGATTAATATTTAATTATAATTACAAGAAACCATTGTAAAAATTTAACAAGAAATCCCCCTTTATTTTTAATGTCAACAACTTGACATAAGGCCTATTTGTTGTTACCATTTCAACAATAGAATTTTTAGACTAATAAAATTGAGGAGGAGATTATAAGTTGAGTAGAAGAAGTTTATTAGTATTCGGATTAGTTCTAGCATTAACAGTAGGTTTATTTGGTAACGCATTAGCACAGGAACCACAAAAAGGTGGTACCCTGGTCTTCGGTAGAGGTTCTGACGCAGTACGTCTTGATCCTGCCGATGTAACAGATGGTGAATCAGTTAAAGTTATTACAAATGTTTTTGAAGGATTAGTGAAGTATAAAGAAGGAAGCACCGAAGTTAAACCCGCTCTTGCTACACAATGGCGTGTTAGCGATGATGGCAAAGTATGGGAATTTAAACTTCGTGAGGGTGTTAAATTCCATGACGGTTCAGATTTTACAGCTGATGATGTAGTATTTACATTTAGACGCCAGATGAATGAAGATCACCCATACCACAAAGGTGACTTTGCTTATTGGGGTTACATGTATAATATGGTTGAGTCGGTTGAAAAAGTAAATGATTATCAAGTTAAAATTACGCTTTCAAAACCTTATGCTCCATTCATCTATAACTTAGCTACATTCCCTTCATATATAGTTTCAGAAGAAGCTATGAAAGAAAAGGGAGTTGAGGGCTTTAGAACAGATCCAGTTGGAACTGGACCATTTGAATTTACAAATTGGGAACACGGTTCAACTATAACATTAGAGAGGTTTGAAAATTACTGGGGAGACAACGCCTATTTAGATAAAGTGGTCTTCAGTGTAGTTCCTGAAAATACTACTAGAGTAATGGGCCTTAAAGGTGGAGACCTTGATTTAATTGATGGTCTTGGTCCTCAAAATATTGACTCTATTAAATCTGATGACAACTTAAAATTATTAACTCAACCCGGTATGAATGTTGGTTATTTAGCAATGAATAACTTAAAAGAACCTTTTGACAATAAATTGGTAAGACAAGCAGTAAATCTAGCTATAGATAAAGAAGCAATTATTGAAGGTGCTTATAAAGGTACTGCTGAACCTGCTAAAAATCCATTACCTCCTACTCTCTGGGGTTATAATGATGAGGTTGAAGATTATGGATATAACCCAGAGAAAGCTAAAGAGCTATTAGAAAAAGCGGGTTATCCTGATGGATTTTCTGCTGAATTATGGTATATGAGTAATCCAAGACCATATATGCCAAATGGTAAAAAAGTCGCTCAGGCAGTTCAAAGTAATCTAAAAGAAATTGGAGTAGATATTGAGCTAGTCACATATGATTGGGGTACTTATTTAGAAAAAACTGAAAATGCTGAACATGACATGGCACTATTAGGTTGGATTGGAGACAATGGTGACCCTGATAACTTCTTATATGTTCTGCTTGATAAAGACAACACACAAAAAGGTAGTGCAGGTAATATAGCTTTCTATAGAAGTGATGAACTCCATAATATTTTAATGCAAGCTCAACAAACAATGGGTAACAGAGATCAAAGAGCTGGACTTTACAAGGCGGCACAACATGTAATTCATGAAGATGCTCCTTGGGTACCATTGAGTCACGTAACTAAAGCAATGGGCTCAGCTCAAGATGTAAATGGTTTTGTCATTCACCCAACAGGTGGAGTTTATTTACAAAATACATGGATTGAACAGTAATTAAAAGTATAGCTATTTTGACCATTTGAAAAATTACCTGCTGGTTGTATATTCTCTACAATCAGCAGGTTTACTATATTATTATAATTAATATCATATTCTAGAATTAGGAGAGTTCTTAAATGTTTAGGTATATAATAAAAAGATTACTTTATATAATACCAGTATTATTAATAATGTCTTTTTTAATATTTGGTATGGTTAATTTAATTCCCGGTGATCCAGCACAGATAATGCTGGGCCAACATGTTACTGAAGAAGCATTAGAAGTAGCACGGGAAAGAATGGGATTAAATGATCCCTTTTTGGTTAGATATGGACGCTTTTTAACTGATATTGTACAGTTGGATTTTGGTGAATCTCTTATATCTAAGCGACCAGTTTCTACTATTTTGCAAGAAAAATTACCAGCTACGATTGAGCTCACAACTTTTGCTATGATTTATGCGTTAATAGTGGGAGGTTTAGCTGGTGTTATTTCAGCTTGGAAACAAAATTCAATTTTTGACTATATTTCAATTACTATAGCACTCTTTGGAATTTCAATGCCTATTTATTGGTTAGGTTTTATGCTTATCTTGTTATTTTCAGTTTTTCTAAATATATTACCAACGGCTGGTCGGTTAGCTGCTGAGATAGATCCTTCAGTTCTAAAGACGAACTTTTTTCTCATAGAAAGTTTAATCACTGGTCAATGGGAAATATTTAGATCTGCTGCAAAACATATTATATTGCCCGGTATAGCATTGGGAACAATTCCAATGGCTATTATTGCCAGGATGACTAGATCTTCTCTATTAGATGTCTTAAGACAGGATTACATGAGGACTGCAAGGGCTAAAGGCCTAAAATTTAGAGATGTTTTCGTTCATGCTATTAAAAATGCCGCAATTCCTATAACTACTGTATTTGGTATGCAATTTGGTAGATTAATGGCCGGGGCAGTATTGACGGAAACAGTATTTGCTTGGCCCGGTATGGGGAAATGGTTATTAGACGGTATTTTACAGAGAGATTTCCCCGTGGTAATTGGTGCAACATTGACAGTTACCTTCTTATTTGTGTTAGTAAATCTATTGACGGATTTAACCTATTCATTATTAGATCCGCGTATTAAATATTGATAATTGAGGAGTTATTGTAAATTATGAAAAGTAAAGCAAATGAAAAAGAAGTTGTTAACAAAGCTAAAAAATCTAGTTTAATAAAAGATGCTTGGAAACGTTTAATGAGAAATCGTTTGGCAGTATTGGGTATGATTATTTTGGCGATATTAGTATTAGTTGCCATTTTTGCTCCTTTAATTGCGCCTTATGATCCTACTAAAATAAACTTTGGGGATGAAGGTGTTCCCCCATCTTGGTGGGGATCGGAAGAAGCTGAGCAGTTTCAACCTGCAGCAAATAATGAGCAAAGTACGACCCAATCTGACCAGGAGGGAACAAGTGGTCAGGGAAGTTGGACTTCTGGAGAGACTGAGCAAGAGTCATCACAAACCCAATCAAACTCTAATTCAAGTTGGAGTTCTGGGAGTGAAGATTCTACGGTAGATGAAAGTGAAGGTTCTGAGAGTTCTTCTGGAAGCTGGACTTCGTCCTCAGAAAGTAGTATTGAAGAAGAAGCTTTCAAACAGGATTCTTCTCAGGGAGAATCTGGTAACACTGTTCGTGAAAAACAAACTACTGATAATTTTTATATATTAGGTACTGACCAAATGGGCAGAGACTTATTTTCCAGAATTATCTATGGAGCAAGATTATCTCTACTAGTAGGTTTTGTATCAGTGGGGATTTCATTATTAGTTGGTACAACTTTAGGATTAATATCAGGTTTTTATGGCGGTAAAATTGATACCTTAATTATGAGATTCATGGATATATTATTATCTTTTCCATATATACTTTTAGCTATTTTTATAGTAGCAATTTTAGGTCGCGGTTTACCTAATGCTATGATAGCGATTGGTATTGTTGGTATACCGAGATTTGCTAGAGTGGTCAGAGGCCAAGTACTTTCAGTTAAAGAAGAAGAATATGTAATGGCCGCAAAGACAATGGGGGCCAATAATTTCTGGTTAATATCAAGGCACATTTTTGTTAATTCACTATCTCCTTTAATTGTCCAGACCACCATGAGTTTTGCTACTGCTATCTTAAATGCAGCTGCATTAGGTTTTTTAGGTTTAGGTGCTCAGGCTCCAACACCTGAATGGGGGGTTATGCTTTCAGATGCACGTTCAGCCATGCTTACAGCTCCTTGGATAATAACTTTCCCCGGAATAGCCATTATATTAAGTGTTCTAGGCTTTAATTTATTAGGAGATGGATTAAGAGACAGTCTTGATCCTAGACAGAAAAAATAAATGATATTGATGATATATGAAAAAATTGAGGTGGATTTATGAGTAGACAGAGAAATTATGAAGAGAAGTTATTAGAATTAAAAAATGTAACCACCAGCTTTGATACTGATGATGGTAAGGTTACTGCTATAGAAAATATAAGTTTTGAATTACGTAAGGGAGAATCACTTGGAATATTGGGAGAATCAGGCTGTGGAAAGAGCGTTACATCTCTTTCTATTATGCGACTTCTTCCCGATGGAGTAGGTTATGTAGAAAATGGAGATATCATCTTTCAAGGCGAAAATTTGTTAGATTTAAAAGAGGATAAAATGAGAAGTTATAGGGGAAACAAAATGTCAATGATTTTCCAAGAACCTATGACTTCCTTGAACCCTGTATTTAAAGTTAAAAAGCAATTGGTAGAAGTTTATACTACCCATCAGGATGTTAATAATAAGGAAGCTTATAATAAAGCTCTGGATATTTTGGATACAGTTGGTATTCCCGACTCAAAAAGTGTGATAGAAAAATATCCTTATGAATTAAGTGGTGGAATGAGACAGAGAGTTATGATTGCAATGGCTTTAGCGTGCCAACCTGCATTACTTATTGCAGATGAACCCACTACTGCTTTAGATGTAACAATTCAAGCTCAAATTCTTAAGCTAATGAATGAATTAAAGCAAAAAATAAATTCTTCTATTATGTTGATAACACATGATTTGGGTGTAATAGCTCAGATGGTAGAACGAGTTCTAGTATTTTATGCAGGACAGATTGTAGAAAGAGCCCAAATAGACGACCTTTATGAAAATCCAAAACATCCATATACAAAAGGATTAATTAAATCAATTCCTCGTATTGGAAACAAAAGGCAAAGATTAGATACAATTCAAGGGATGGTACCCTCTCCTTTTGAGTTCCCTCAGGGTTGTAGATTTAATCCGAGGTGTGAACATGTAATGGATATTTGTAAAGAGAAAGAACCACCCGAAGTGAATGTTGGAGATAGGCATTCTGCAAAATGCTGGCTACATGTTGATGAAGGGGGGAGGAAATAATGAATGATAATAAAACAATATTAAAAGTAGAAAATCTAAAAAAATATTTCCCCCAGAAATCAGGATTTTTCAAACAAAAAATAGAATATCTTAAGGCAGTTGATGATATTAGTTTTGAACTTAAAGAAAATGAAACCCTGGGATTAGTAGGAGAATCAGGTTGTGGTAAATCTACTACGGGAAGAACTATCCTCAGAGTACATGAACCTACTGATGGGAAAGTTTTCTTTAGAGGAGAAAATATTGCTGATATAGAAGAAAGTGAACTACAAAAAATAAGAAAAGATATGCAGATGATATTTCAGGATCCTTTTGCTTCACTAAATCCTCGTATGACAGTAAAAAATATCATTTCTGAAGGGATGAGAATTCACGGGGTAGGTAATAAGAAAAGCCGGATGGAACGAGTTGAGGAACTAATGTCTATAGTCGGATTGAGACCTGAATATATGTTTAGGTACCCTCATGAATTTTCAGGAGGTCAAAGACAAAGAATAGGAGTTGCAAGAGCCTTAGCTTTAGATCCTAAATTAATTATTTGTGATGAACCGGTTTCTGCTTTAGATGTTTCAATCCAGGCTCAGGTTCTTAATTTACTTATGGATTTACAGGATGAATTTGATTTAACCTTTATCTTTATAGCACATGATCTTTCTGTTGTAGAACATATAAGTGATCGTGTGGCTGTGATGTATTTAGGTAAAATTGTGGAGCTTACAACTAGTGACAAACTTTATTCTAAGCCACTCCATCCATATACAAAAGGATTATTACATTCTGTACCCGAACCTAACCCTAAAGTTCCAATGGGAGAGGTTTCTCTTAAAGGAGATATCCCTAGTCCTGTTAATCCTCCTTCTGGTTGTAGTTTTAGAACAAGATGCCCGAAAGCGCATGAGAGATGTAAAAAAGAAGAGCCCGAATTTAGAGAATACGAAGATAATCATTATGCTGCGTGTCATTTATTAGATTAAATATAATCAAAATATAATAAAGTTCTATAAAACCCCTCTCAGCTCAGTGCCTGAGAGGGGTTTTTATTTTTTATTAGACAATATATTAATAAATTAATTATTAAACTTTTTGAGTTTCTTACAAATTTCTTACAGGATATTTTTTAGTTACATTTAATATAAACATATAATCTATTTATTTTTATGTCTAATTATAATTGATTTATAAAAATTAATATCTTTGAATTTTTGACTTTTGGCTTATTTTAAATTATAATTAGTTCATATTTATAATTTAGTTTTATAAATATTATGAAGGGGGTGTCATAGTAGCGAGCAGTGAAGAAATCTTAGACTTTATTTATATTATAAAAAAACGAGGAGGAAGTAGAGTAGATGAATAATTTTAAAAAATTAAGTATTTTAGTAGTATTGACATTGGTTGTTGCTTTATTTAGTTTTACTGCTTTAGCTCAAGACGAAGGTGAGTATGGTGGTACTTTCATTTTTGGGCGAGGCGGGGACTCTGTAGGATTAGATCCGATACAAGTAACCGATGGTGAATCTTTTAAGGTTACTCAGCAAATTTATGATACTGTTGTCATGTACAAACCCGGAACTACAGAAGTAATTCCAGGTCTTGCTGAAGAATGGGATGTATCTGAAGATGGTAAAACATGGACTTTCTATTTAAGAGAAGGAGTAAATTTCCATGATGGAAATCCTGTAAATGCTGAAGCTGTTAAATGGAACTTTGAACGTTGGGGTAATACTGACCATCCTTACCATATTGGTGGAGATTTCACTTATTATGGTTATATGTTCCAGGATTATCCAGGTGTTATCAAAGAAGTTAAAGCATTAGACGAATATACAGTTAGATTTATTTTAAATGAACCTCAGGCGCCATTTTTAGCTAACTTAGCAATGGTTTCATTCGGTATTGCTAGTCCTGAAGCTGTTAAAGAATATGGCGAAGATTACTTCAAAAATCCTGTAGGTAGTGGACCATTTAAGTTTGTAGAATGGAGACAAGGTGATAGAGTAGTTCTAGAAGCAAATGAAGATTATTGGAATGGCCGTCCATATGTGGATGAAGTTGTCTTTAGATCAATACCTGATAATGGTGCACGTTATATGGAATTAAGATCAGGTTCTATTGATATGATGGATTATATTAATCCTGAAGATGTACAAAGTGTTAGAGATGATGAAAGTTTAGACTTAGTATTAAGACCTAGTTTCAATGTTGGTTATTTTGCTATGAATATGGAATTTGAACCATTTGATAATCTAAAAGTTAGAAAAGCTTTTGCACACGCGATTAATAAAGAAGCTTTAATCGGGGCTTTCTACGCTGGCTTAGCAGAACCTGCTAAGAATCCATTACCACCTGCAATTTGGGGTTATAATGATGAGATCGAAGATTATCCTTATGATCTAGAAAGAGCAAAAGAACTTTTAGCAGAAGCCGGATATCCTGATGGTTTTGAATTCGACTTTTATTATATGCCTGTACCAAGACCATATTTCCCACAACCTAAAATGATTGCTCAGGCAATTCAATATTATTTAAGTGAAATTGGCGTTACTGCTAATTTACTTTCATATGATTGGGGTACTTATTTAGATAAATATTACAATGATGAATTCCAATCTTATATTTTAGGATGGACTGGAGATAATGGTGACCCAGATAACTTCCTATATGTACTACTTGATAAAACTCAAAATCATGGTGGATATAGAAGTGATGAGTTACATGAGGTATTAATAGAAGCTCAAAGAACAGTAGATAGAGAAAAAAGAACCGAATTATATATGGAAGCTCAAGAAATTATTCATGCTGACGTACCTTGGGTACCAATTGCACATTCAACACCACCATTAGTTAAGAAAACAATGGTTAAAAATTATGTGCCTAACCCAACTAGTACTGAGAAATTCCACAGAGTATGGCTAGATGAATAATTAAGGAGATAACAGATTAAATTAATTGGTATGCGGCCATTGTTTAATGGCCGCATATTTTTGATATTAGAAGGGAGAGATCAATAAAGGATGATTAGTTATATAATTAAAAGACTTCTTGCACTTATTCCGGTAATCATTGGTGTTGCACTTGTGGTTTTCCTAATTATTCATTTAATTCCTGGTGATCCTGCCCAAACGATGTTGGGAGAAAGAGCTACTGTAGAATCTATTGAACGCCTTAGAGAATCTATGGGGTTAAATCAGCCTTTATATATACAGTTTATAAATTTTTTCAGAGATTTATTGAGTGGTGATTTGGGACGCTCAGTGATGAGTAATAATCCGGTGATAGACGAAATATCAGTAAGATTTCCCGCAACATTAGAATTATCTTTTTTTGCTATGATATTTGCAGTGGTAGTAGGAATCCCTGCGGGTATATTTGCTGCTACACATCAGAATTCATTATTTGATAATTTTAGTATGCTTGTTGCTTTAATAGGGGTTTCAATGCCGATTTTTTGGTTGGGCTTGATGTTAATCTGGTTGTTTGCTGTAATATTAGGTTGGCTACCACCATCATCAAGATTAAGTGTGGGAATAGAAATGGAATATATAACAAATATATTAATTATAGATAGTATATTACAATTGAATTGGGCTGCTTTTAAAAATGTATTAAGTCATTTAATCTTGCCTGCTATTGCTTTAGGTACAATACCAATGGCTATAGTTGCGAGAATGACCAGGTCCAGTATGTTAGAAGTATTGAAAAAAGATTATATTCGAACAGCTTATGCTAAAGGATTACAAGACCGAATAGTGGTTTATAAACATGCCTTAAAAAATGCTTTTATTCCTATAATAACTGTAGTTGGTTTACAATTTGGTGTGTTATTGGGTGGAGCTGTTTTAACGGAGACTATTTTTTCCTGGCCAGGTCTTGGGAAATACTTAGTTGATGCTATATATGCTCGTGATTTCCCAGTAGTTCAGGGTGGAATATTGTTTTTCGCAATTACATTCGTATTTGTTAACTTACTAGTTGATATTTCTTATGCCGCAATTGATCCGAGAATCGAATATAATTAAGGTGGGAGTGAATTAGATGTCAAAACTTGAAAATAAAAATCGGCCTAGCAATCCTTGGTATGAGGCTGGTAGGAGATTATTAAAAAGTCGAATCGGTGTTTTAGGTATTGTTTTTATAGGGGTTTTGCTACTAGTAGCACTTTTTGCTCCCTTATTAGCACCACATGATCCATTTGAACAAAACATTATGATGAGATATCAAGCTCCCTCCTCAGAATATTTATTAGGTACTGATGAAATGGGCAGGGATATTTTAAGTAGAATTATATATGGTTCAAGAATTTCTTTGCAAGTAGGTTTGTTTTCTATAGGTATAGCATTAGTTACCGGAGTATTTTTAGGTCTCCTAGCTGGTTATTATGGCGGAGTTCTTGATATGTTAATCATGAGGGTAATGGATGTAATGTTAGCTTTCCCGGCAATTTTATTAGCTATCGCTATAGTTGCAATTTTAGGTCCCCAATTGCGGAATGCAATGTTAGCGATTGGGATAATTAATATACCTCGTTTTGCAAGAATTGTCCGTTCTTCTGCAATTTCAATAAAAGAAAGTGAATATATTGCAGCGGCACGAATGATGGGGGCAAGTGATGTAAGAATTATATTTTATCATTTATTACCCAATGCGATGGCGCCTCTTATTGTACAGACTACATTAAGTATTGCTACTGCTATTCTTGAAGCAGCAGCACTTAGTTTTCTTGGCTTGGGAGCACAGCCACCAACTCCAGAATGGGGAGCAATGTTAAGTGATGCTAGAAGTTCACTACAAAGAGCACCATGGGTTGCAACTTTCCCTGGGCTTGCAATTATTTTTGGAGTGTTAGGATTTAACTTATTGGGTGATGGTTTAAGAGATGCGCTTGACCCCAAAATGAAAAATGCATAAAAAATATTAACCCACCATTTTTTGGTGGGTTTTTTATTGATAATTTTAAATAAAATCTAATGATTGATACAATATACTATACGAGGAGGCTAAAGGATGAAAACTTTAGTATTTTTTGGTTCTGCTCGAAAAAAAGGTCATACTAAAGATTTATTAAATATGGTTACAGAGAAATTAAAAGGGGAAGTAGAGGTAATTGATGCTTATAGATCTGATATTTCTCCCTGTATTGATTGTAAATATTGCTGGGGAAACCGGGGTTGTTCAATTAATGATTATATGCAAAAAGTGTATCCGAAGATCGATGAGGCTGACAATATTATTTTTGCTTCACCCCTATATTTTAATAATGTGCCAGGCCCTTTGAAAAATATAATTGATCGTTGTCAGGTTTATTGGGCTGCAAAGAGACGGTCTGAAGAAAAAGATATTAAAGAAAAAAATGCTTTATTATTAATATGTGGTGGAGCTCCTTCCTATAATAACCAATTCTTAGCTGTGGAATTAGTTTTAAAAGGTATGTTAAAAGATTTGAATGCTGAAATTGTAGGAAATATTTATGTGCCTAATACTGATCAAGTTTCTGTAAAAGAAAATAAGAAGGTATTGAAAAAAGCTTCAAAACTGTCTTCTAAATTAGAAAGACTTAATAATTAGTTTCTAAGAATTAAAAAAGATTTTCAAAAGATATTTTAACAGAATTTCACAAGGGTAGCTTGAGAAAATATTTCAATTATATTAATAAACCCTCTTTTCAGGGGGACTATTATAAATGCTATTAATTTTTATATTTCTTATATATATATTAATTTAAAATCAGGCAGCAACCTGATCTTGTTCAAAATCCCATGGGTTTTTGTTAATATAACCATCAGCAAAGGGAATATATATTGATATAATTCCAAATATTGCTAATAACATTTGGTACCAAAGTAGTGGTATGATATCGATAGGACCCACTGCTCCTTGTGTCAATCCCATCACCATTAATATTTGTGCCCCATAAGGTAAGGCACCCTGCATTATGCAAGCAAATATATCTAGTAAACTGGCTATTTTTCTTGGATCGATTTTAAATCTATTAGAGATTTTTTTGGCGATTGGACCATTGATTATAATAGAAACTGTATTATTGGCTATTGCTGCATCTGTTAAAGCCACTAATGCTGAAATACCTACTTCACCGCTTTTTTTTCCTCCGACTCTTTTTTCAATAGTGTTGACAAGATATTGAATACCACCTTCTTTTAATATCATATAGGCTAATCCGCCTGTAATTAGTGATACCAAGAAAACATTTTGCATAGAAGTAAAGCCAGCATATGCCTCTTTTGTTATTGATAATAGTGTTAGTTCTCCAGAGAAAAATCCAATAATACCAGATAGAAAAATACCACTTGTCAATACTGCAAAAACATTCATACCTGCAATAGCGAAGATTAATACAAATAGATATGGAATCACTTTGAGTAAACTATAGTTATAGCGTGCCCCCTCAATAACTTCAGGATTTCCAGAAAAGAAAAACAATAAGATAATTGTTAACACAGCTGCGGGAACAGCTATGTATATATTAATTCTAAACTTATCTTTCATTTCTACATTTTGAGTAGTTGTGGCCGCTATAGTAGTGTCTGAGATTATAGATAGATTGTCACCAAACATTGCTCCACCTATAACAATTGCCATTACAAAGGCTAGACTCATACCTGTTTTTTCAGTTAAACCTATCGCAATAGGTACTACGGCGGCTAATGTCCCCATTGAGGTGCCTGTGGAAATTGAAATAAATGCTGTTATCAAAAATAAACCAATTGCTAAATATTGAATTGGTATTAAAGACATACCTAAATTAACTACAGAATCTACTCCACCCATTGCTTTTGATACCGAAGAAAAAGCCCCGGCAAGCAAATAAATGGTACACATGGTTAAAATATTTTTCTCTCCCATCCCAGCTAGAAATGTATTCATTTTTTCTTCAATAGAACCATCAAACAATATAAATGCAAAAACAACACCAATAGAGACAGCTATAGGCATTGGAAATTGATAAAAAGGATTTTCTACACCCCGGTTTAATAAAATTAAACCGGTAACCAAAAAAAGTCCTAAAAAAACTAATAATGGTAATAAAGCTTTTGGATTTTCTTTTATATTTTCATTATTAATGTCCAATTTTAATTCCTCCTTTTAAGAGTATAATTAAACTTTTAAACTTGTATATTTCATTTTTATTATTTAAATTATGAATTTTAGAGACCTTTATTTACTCTATAATTAAATAAAAGCACGAGATGATTATATCAACTAGAAAAAGGGGTGTAAAGGGATAAAATTGGGATTTAAATTAAAACTAATATTATTAAAAAAATAGAAATGGTAAAAATATAAAGAATAAATATAACCGGAAATTAGATAAAACATTTCAGACTTCTATTTGGACAATCTATTATAAGTTAATAGAAAAATCGATTATTTAGATTAGGTAGATTAACAACATCTGAAATAGATTTGTTTTAAAATAAATTTCAAGGAAAATAGTCAGTTCTGTTGAAGTAATATAGTAATAAGAAATAGTTTATATGATTAATAATGGAGGTTAACTTTAAATGGAAAAGAATTCAAATTTAAGTATTTTAGTTCCTAATTTAGGTAATAGTCTCCTTTTTTCTAAAAAATTATTAATAAGAGAATTGGCTGAAAAGTATGATGCAAAGATATTTGTACTTTCAGGTAATCAAAATGATACAGATTTTTTTGATGAAGAGAGAGTAATATTTTTAAACATGGAGATAACTAGTTCTTTTATAAAAATCCCGGTTAATTACTATAATAATATAAATGAGTTAAAAGATTTAAAGAAAAAATATCGAATTAATAGAAGTATCAGCTTTGGTAAAAAAGCAAATATTTTAAATGTACTGAGTAGAACAGGCGAGGAAATTATCTTAAATGTTGAAGAAACTTATGATGATAGTTTTGTTCTGGAGAAGTTTATAAAAAACATGTATAAAAAAGCAGAAAAAATAGTTGTTGGTACAAAAAGAAAACAGGATTATATCATTGCCCAATATAAATTTAAAAAAGAAAATGTATTTATTATGGAGGATATTTTACCTATTGATCAAATTAGTGAAGAAGCGGCGGCAGAAATTGATGATAATCTAAAAGAGTTTTTTGAGAATAAAGTTCTTATAAATTATGGTAATTTAACTGAAGATAACGGGCAATGGCATCTAATTAAAGCTTTTTTTAGAATCAAAGAAAAGTTTGATGATGTTAAATTACTCATTTTGGGTGAAGGTCCTTTATATGAAGAGTTAAATAATCTTATTAATAGTATGAACATGGAAGAAGATATTAATATAATAAACAAATTTAATAACCCCTATAAATATTTAATTAGATCTGATATCTTTGTCTTAAGTTCACATCATGAAGAAGGTAAAGACAGAGTTTTAGATGCTATGGCTTGTGCTCGACCAATAATTTCAACTACCTCTTCTGATGAGATCATAAATCTTTTAAGTCCGACCAATTATGTTAAAAATATTAATGAACCTTTTTTGGCGGAATATGGCATTCTTGTGCCAGTAGCTACTAATTCATTAAATACCAGTAGTAAAGTATTAAACAAAAAAGAAGTAATATTATCGTCTGCAATATTTAAGCTATTAAATGATTATGAAATATATGATGAATATATGGAGCAGGCGGCTAAAAGAGCTGTAGATTATTCAGCAGAAAATATCGTTAATAAATGGGTCGAAGCTTTAGAAAAATAGTATTTAACTAAAAGGGAAACATAACTTTGGATATAATAAGATTTATATAATCTTATATCTTGACTTTGTTTAAGTTAAAAGAATACTAAAAGCATGAATAAAATGAATTTAAATAATTTATATATATTACTAGGGGTAAGAAAAAGATAAACCTCTATTATAGGACCTAAAAGTTCTTCAATATTTTCTAAATTGGTAAGTAATAAGTAGAGGTGATGTAAATTGGAAATTAGAGAAATGAAAATTGAAGATTATGAACAAGTATATAAATTATGGAAAGCTACAGACATTATAATCAAGAGATCAGATCAAAAGGAAGAAATTCTAAGAATGTTAAAACGTAATCCTTATACTTGTTTAGTAGGTATTGAGAAGAATGAACTTATAAGTGTAGTACTAGGTGGTTTTGATGGACGCAGAGGTTATGTTCACCATTTGGCTGTAAAGCCTGAAAAACAAGGTGAAGGACTTGGTAAAGTTATGATGAAAGAATTAATGAAAAGATTTGCAGATTTAAAAGTAATAAAAGTGCATTTGTTTGTGGAAGAAACTAATAAGGAAGTGAAAGATTTTTATAGAAATATTGGTTTTAAAGAAAGAACTGACCTTACAGACTTCAGTAAAACTTTAATAAAGTAATATATAATATAGTTTAGGAGGATTTTTTTGGATATTGAATTTCATTACGATATTACATATTTGATTGCTCTAAAAGCTGAGTTTTCCAAAAGTGAAGCTAAAATTATCGCAACTTCTTCCCAATTAGTTGATGATAATACTGAAAAAAATTATATAGAAAATGATGAAGGTGACATTTATAAGACATATATAAGTCAAACTGCTAATATTTTAAAACCCTCTGATGAATTATTTCGTATTTATCCCTCTTTCCATTTTGTACCAGGTAATCCTATGGCCCCAACTGCGAAAAGAAAAGATGGAACATTTCATTTATTAAATACTACTCCTGGCAATAAAAATGTTAGAAGTTTAATGGACTATGCCCTTAAATCTAATAATTTATATAGTTTGGGAATAGCTGCCCATGCATATAGTGATAGTTGGTCCCATCAAAATTTTGTAGGTTATTATACCAACTTTAATAGTCTAAAAGGAGTATTGGAAAAATCTGTACCCAATATTGGTCATGCAGATGCAAGTCATAAACCTGATCAAATCTCACTAGTTTGGGAAGATAAAAGATTAATTTCCGAAAATACAAAAATTGATAATAATAAAAGATTTTTAAAAGCTGCCCATGGATTATTAAATTATTTTAGTGAATATAATAAAATATCAATGAAAAATAGAAATATATTTTTAAAACAAATTGAAAGAATTTTTTCTATAGAGGGAAATTCTTATTTTTCAAAAAGAAAAAGAAAAAAAGAATATAATAAATTAAGTATAGACCTATCTGGAGACATCATACCAAAGTATAAAAAATATAAATGGTTTAATGATTCTGTAAGAAACGAAACCAATAACAGTGTTTTTTTACCTAACTTAAATTTTAATAATATAAAATATATTTGGAGAAATCAAAATTATCAAGATTCTCCTTATTTTAAATTTTGTGAAGCTATAAAGAGCCATCAAAAAGAAACAAAAAACCTATTTAAGAGTGATGTTTATAAAGATTTATCGTTAAATAGATGGTAAATAAAAAGTAAAAATATTCAGAAAAGACTTGAATTTTAATACATATTTATTTATAATATACATGTAAACGTTTTCCTGTAATAAGTATAATAAAGTTCAAAACATAACTTTAGCCCCTAAATCCTCTCCAATTATAGTAACAAATCTATAGTTATCTAAATCAAAATAGTATGATATTCTAAAAAATTAAATATTTACATCTAATTCTAATTTTCTTACTAAATGTAAACCTTTACCTTTATAAAGAAAGGAGAATCATAATGAACCGGGATTTAACTATGAAAGATATAGCAGAGAGGGCTGGAGTATCTGTAGCCACTGTGTCTCGGGTTTTAAATAATACGAAGCCGGTGAGCAGTGAATTGAAAAAAAAGGTCTTAGATATTGTTAAAGAAACTGGATATAAACCAAATGCTCTTGCTCGTAGTCTAATAAAGCAACGAACAGGTACTATTGGTGTGATTATACCTGATATGGATAATGAAACTTTTGCAGATTTAATTAAAGGTATTGAATTAATTACTGATAGAAATGATCATGTGATTTTAGTTACCAACACGATGGGAGAAGTAAAAAAAGAATTAGAAATGTTTAATCTGTTTGAAGAAAAAAGATTAGATGGAATTATTTTTTCAGGAGTTTCTCTGACTGAGAAACATATAGATTTTTTTGAAAAATATAAGATACCCACTGTGTTAGTAGGGCAAACATTTAATAAATTAGATTTTCCTTCTGTAACAATAGATAATTTTCAGGCTTCTTTTGATATTACAGAATATTTAATCGAACTTGGACATCAAAATATTGGTATGATTCGAGGTCCATTATATGATATTCAGGCTGGGAAAGAACGTTTATTAGGTTATAAAACTGCTTTGAGAGAAAATGACTACCCTGTAAATAATGATTTTATAATCGAAGGTGATTTCACTATAACTAGTGGTTACAAGGCAATGGAAGAAATTTGGAGTAATGAATTAAAACCAACAGCAATATTTTCAGCTTCTGACAAAATGGCTATTGGTGCTTTGAATTATTGTTTAGATCACGGCTTAAAAGTTCCTGAGGATGTTTCAATAGCAGGTTTTGATGATATGGAATTAGCAACTGCAGTTCGACCGGCCTTAACGACTATTCATCAAGACCAAGTAGAAAAAGGAATTAAGACTGCTGACATATTATTGGATTTAATTGAAAAAGAAGAAAAAGAATCTTATAACATACAACTTCCTTATTCACTAATAGAACGAGATAGTACTTGTGCAAGAAAATAATAATATTACCTTTATTCTAAAAGTTTATTTTTAGGGAGGTGGTTGACTCGAGATAGCAACCAATTATTATTTGAGTAAAGATTCAATTGGCTAAAATAATGAAAGGGGGGAAAGGTACATTTTTGTACCTAAAAAATGAAGAAACTTTTAACAATTAGTTTTGTATTGTTGTTAACTTTCGTTATGGCTGGTTCTGTTATGGCACAAACTGAAATTGAAGTTTGGTTCCACTCAGGTAGAGGGGCTGAGAGAGATGTTATTGAAGATCAGGTTGCTAGATTTAATGAAATGGATAATGGAATAACAGTAAATTTAGTTCAGCTACCTGAAGGTAGTTATACTGAGCAGGTACAATCAGCAGCCGCGGCTAATGATTTACCTGATGTATTGGACCTAGATGGACCTACAATTGCAAACTATGCCTGGTCTGGATTTTTGAATCCCTTAGGAGAATTTGTTGATAAAGAGATGGAAGAGGATTTCTTACCATCTATTTTAGACCAAGGTTATTATAAAGGAAATTTATATGCCCTTGGTACTTTTGATTCTGGTTTAGCTTTTTGGGGTAACAAACAATATTTAGAAGATGTAGGAGCTAGAATTCCTCAAGGTGTTGACGATGCATGGACTTTTGAGGAGTTTATGAACATTGCTCATAAACTAAAAGAACATCCAGATGTTAAATATCCCCTTGGTTTCAAATTAAATTATGGAGTAAATGAATGGTATACCTATGGTTTATCACCATTCCTACAAGCATTTGGAGCTGATTTAATAAATCGAGAAAATTTAACTGCGGAAGGAACTATAAACGGACCTGCTGCAAATGCATTTGGTGCTTGGATTCAAAGTTTATTTGAAAGAGGTTATGCAAATCCTAATCCACCTGGAGATACTGAGTTTACCAATGGAGAAGTTGCATTATCTTGGGCAGGACACTGGGTTTATAATCAAAACAAAGAAGCCTTTGGTGATGACCTAGTATTAATACCTGCACCTAAATTCATGAATAAACAAGTAACTGGTATGGGTTCTTGGGCATGGAGTATGCCTAAAAGTACTGAACACCCAGAAGAAGCTTGGGAATTTATGAAATTCATCTTACAACCAGAAGAAATTGTAAAAATGACTAATGCAAATGGAGCTGTTCCAGCACGTGAATCCGCACTTGAACTAACTGATAAATATAGTGAAGGTGGAGAACTTGAAATTTTTGTAGAACAACTTCAAGAAATAGCAGTTGCTAGACCTGTAACACCAGCTTATCCTACAATTACAAGTGCTTTCCAAACAGCTCTTGATAATATCATTAATGGTTCTGATGTTTCTACTGAGTTAGATAATGCAGCAAAAACAATTGATGAGGAAATAGAATATATGGGTCTTAAAGAAGAATAACTGGTAATATTTAGTAGGAGGGGGATAACTCCCTCTCCTTTACTTCAAGTGATCTACCCTAAGGAGGGGGGAGAATGAATAGAAGTAATGGTACAGTTATAAGCAGTTTTTTGGCACCTGCTGTAGTTTTATTATTAGCATTTATGATTTTACCTTTTGCTATGGCTTTTGTATTGTCTTTTACTAATTCTAGATTAATTCCTAGCCCCCGAGGTACTTCTAATGTGGGGTTGTCAAATTATGAAAAGGTTATGAATGACAATCTCTTTTGGACTGGCTTAAAACACAACTTTTATTTTGTAATTATTGTTGTGCCTATTCAAACTGCCTTAGCATTACTTTTGGCTATACTGGTTAATCAAAAACTGAAATTCAGCAAATTCTTTAGAACTTTTTACTTTATTCCTACGGTAGCAGCAATGGTAACAATTGCTGTTGTCTGGTCTTTTCTATACCATCCTAATGGATTGATAAATGCATTCTTAAAAACTATAACGGGTGGTTACTGGGGAGGAGTAGACTTCCTAAACAATAAGGCTTGGGCTTTTCCTGCTATTATGGCTATGTCAATTTGGCAGGGTGTTGGATTTCAAATGTTGATTTTTTTAGCAGGTCTTCAAGATATTCCAGAATCTTATTATGAAGCTGCAGATATAGATGGAGCTAACGATTGGCAAAAATTCAGGTTTATTACCTTACCACAATTAAAAAACACAACAACATTTGTAGTTATCTCCACTACAATATTAGCTTTTAGATTATTCACCCAGGTCCTGGTGATGACTAATGGAGGACCGCAAAATTCAACATATACAGTGATGCTCCATATTTATAATATGGCTTATAAAAGGTTAAATATTGGATATGGATCAGCTTTAACTGTAGTATTTTTTCTAATTATCTTAACAATTTCCCTTATACAACGGTACTTACTGGGTGAAGAAAGGGAGGTTGTATAAATATGTTTGATTTTAGAACAAGAAGAACCCTCATTCTATATATATTAATGACAATTTTCTTAATTATCTTTTTTGCTCCAATTTTGTATATGCTAACAACTTCCCTGACCCCTAATGAAGAACAAATTTTAAAAAACATGGCCACATTTAAAGCTTTCATTCCTACTAATGTTGGGTTGAATAATTATATTGATGTGTTTGAAAGGATGCCTTTTGGTAGATTTTTATTCAACTCTATATTTATAGTGAGTACTACAATTTTATTTGGCTTAGTAGTGAATAGTATGGCCGCTTTTGCATTAGCAAGATTTCAGTTCAAAGGTAGGAATTTAATCATTAGTACCGTATTAGCTTTAATGATTATACCTTTTGAAGCAATCGCAGTACCTCTATTATTAATTACAAATCGTCTAGGTTGGTTGGACAGCTATCATGTCCAAATTATACCCTTTATTGCTAATCCTTTTTATATATTTCTCTTATACCAATTTTTCATTAATTTTCCTAAAGAGCTAGAGGAAGCTGCTATCATTGATGGTGCAAGTTGGTATAAAATCTATTATAAACTGGCTATACCACTATCCAAACCCATATTAGCAAGTGTGGCAATATTGCATTTCTTAATGCAGTGGAAAAGATTCTTATGGCCATTAATGGTTACAAGAGGTCCAGCTTTTAGACCATTAACAGTAGCTATGCAGGTGTTTTTCGGACAATATCCGAGGTTATGGGGAGATATAATGGCATTTGCTGCCATGATGACATTACCAATTGTTATTCTATTTATTATTTTGCAGGACCGTTATGTTAGTACAGTTGCTCGTAGTGGTATCAAATAAAAATAGCATAAAAAATATTCTTTATTTATCCCATCTATATGAGGTGGGATTATTTTTTTGCTTGACATTGAGAATCATTTTCATTATAATTTAATTAAGATGATTAAAATACTAA
>JAIPEX010000080.1 GCA_021736945.1 Halanaerobiales bacterium
AGAGAGGCTCAAATGAGGTAGCTAACCGGTTTATACGAAGGTTTTTACCTAAAGGCACAAGTTTCAAAGGGATCAAAAGAACCCTGGTTAAAAAGATTCAGGAATTCATAAATACTTATCCCAGAAAAATGTTTGGCTATGGAAATTCAGATGAAATATTCAGAGAAAAATTAAGTTTTAGTATGTAAAAAGATTGAAGGTACAGGTAATTTTAAAAAAATCAAAAAAACCGTGCATTGCAACTAGCAATTCACCAATTTTTTCAGTCTATCCCTATGCTCAATAAGCATCATAGCAGTATATTTTTTATTTCCTCTGTCCTTGAAATTCATTTCAATTCACCTTTCAATTAAAAGTAGTTTTAAATATATTTTATCATACATTTGTTCGTTTTTCTACTTAAATAAATTTAAAAGGTGTTTTAATTAATATAAATTTCGTATATTTAGTTCTTCAATGAATGAAACTACTTTTATTTTAACTGCTTTCATTAGTTTTTATTACTTCCTCCATGACTGACTGGATATAATTTCTTATCTTAATACCGTGAATATAGAGCATGTTTTTAGAAAACTGATGGTTTTCTTCAGTAAGATATATCATTTTACCTTTATAATTATTATTTTCTTCATATTTTTTTAACTCTATTCTATCTTTTAATTCTTCTATCTTCAAATTCAAAAACCAATTCAGGCTTTCATTATTTTTCTTCGCAATCTTTTTGAATTGATTATAGATTTTTTGATCAAAATTAGCTACATATCTTTGTTTTTCGGTTATATTTATATTTTCATCCATAGAATCACCTAATAATAGATTCGATATGGATGTTATTTGTCCTTTTTAGAAAATCAATTGACTATTGTTAAAATATTTAGTAAACTTATATTATAATTAAATATACTTAGTAAACCAAAGTAAACTATAGTAAACTTTTATTTTTTATAAAATGTATTTTAAATAAATATTCATTCAAAAATCTAAGGAGGTATTAAAATGAGCAAAACATGGAGTGTAAAAGTGGATCAGGATACCAAGGATAAAATAAATAAAATGGCTGACATGAGCGATTTTGAGAACCGAGGAGAATTCATCGAACATTTACTGGGGCTTTATAATATTAACTCCGTTAAAGAGGAGGTTCCTGAATTAAGTGGAGATCTAGATTCCCTCAACAAAATTAAAAAAGAAATCACTAATATATTCACTGGTATGGGAGAGAAAATGGCTGTTGCTTTAAGGGAGAAAGATAATAGTTATAAAGAACAGCTAGAGGAAAAAGACAAAGAGATAGCTGATTTAGAGAACAAACACAAGAAGTTAACAGAACAGTATAAGCAGCTAAAAGACACCTCTGAAGAAGAAATAGAATCTCTATCTGAAAAGCTATCTAGTTTAAAAGAGGTTTTAAATGATTTAAAGAAAGAAAATAAGCAACTAGAAAACTCTGTAGAAACAAAAGATGATTTGATTTATAATCTACAGCAGCAAAAACAAGATCTAAAAACTGAAATCTATAAAAAGGATGAACAGCTGGAAGAATTACCTAAAATGAAAGAACGCCTGAAAGAACTGGGAGCTGAACTGGAAGAAAACAAAAAAGAAAATGAGCAGCTTGAAACAAAAGTCGAATCACTTAACAAGCAACTTAAGGATAAAGATACTGATATTGAAAATATAAAAGAAAAAATGATTAACAAAAAAGATAGAGAGCTGCTTGAGCAGGAGAAAGAATTCCAGAAACAGCTTCAGGAAGTTAGAGATGATTATAATGAAAGGATTCAGGTGTTGTTAAATAAATTGGAGCAGAAATAAATTTAAAAGAGGTTTTAAATCCATTCTACTAACTTGAATGCTTTAACTTGAATTTTAAAGTAGTTTCAAGTAAAAGAGCAGCCTTTAAATTAAATAAGCTGCTCTTTTTTATATATTAAAGTAGTTTTATATCTAAATTAACTTCATCTGTATTTTCAACCAGAGGTAATATAGTCTTATTATTATCTATAGTTAGAATAATTCTTTCAAACATATCTACTCCATCATATTTTACAATAACTTCTTCAATTTTTGATTTTCTACCAGGATCATTAATAGTTAAAGACTTTTTTATTTTTCTTTTACTATCATCAATTTTACTTATTAGTTTTAAGTTTTCATTTTTTTTGTAAATATAATTACCTGATTCATCCCTGAACCACTCTCCTGGAGCAAAAGGAACTAAAATTTCATCAATTTCTTTTTCTTTCATATAAACTCTCCCCTTGTCAATTAAATTATATTGTGAAACTATTATCAATATTAGAGATAAAAAGTTATTCTCCTTTATTTAATTAGTTTCTAATGTATTTTTAAAGAGGATTTAATTGTTCAGTGATAATATTTAACTAGAGTAAAAAATTAATTTTTCCCTTTTTTAAAGTTGCTGCAGAGGGCAACTATAACATAAATTAAAGTAATAGATGCTTTTCTCCTTGTTTTATCCCACTTCCTTCCCTGGAGTGGGTTTTTTTATATTAAAAGAAGTTTTATTTTTTAGATTGTAAAAAAATTAATTAAAACAAAAAGCATATATTCATAATTCCTTCAAAATTTACTCCTATAATTAAGTTAGAAGTTAAGAAATCAAAACAAATTAGGAGTGAAATTAAATGAAAAAAACATTAACAGTTTTATTGATCATGGGCTTTATCACAGTAAGTTTCGCAGGAGTTGGCTTTGCACAGGGACCTGGAATGAATTCTGGTGGTAGAAATTATAACTCTCAAGGCAAAGGTACAGGTGTTGGTTATAACTTAGTTGAATTAACAGATTCTCAAACAGATAAAATAGCAGAATTTAGAGATGAATTTTATAATAATACTGAAGAATTAAGAGATGAAATGAGAAATTTAAATCGTGAGATTAGAGATTTAGATTTTCGTGGAGCAAGTAATGCAGAAATTGGAGAAGTTGAAGATAAACTAGAAGAAGTTTTAACTGAAATGAATGAGAAAAGAATTGATCATCAGGAAAATATTGAATCTATCTTAACTGATAGTCAATTAGAATCAATTGAAGAAAATCGCTTTGAAGGTCAGGGACAATTTAATAACTTAGGTAGTTATAATTGTAGAGGTAGTAGAGGAAGTAGAAATAATAGATGGTAAACTAACATATAAATATAATAAGTGGAAGAAGGCTGGAATTTTAACTCCAGCCTTTTTTGCTTATAATGCCTCTTTTACGAAGATTTTAATTAAATATATAAGAAAAAATTAACTTTACTATAATACTTCCAATAATGGTGAATATAACTAATGTTTTAATATCATTATATCTCTTTTTATATTTTTTAGACTTAGTAGATTCAAAAACTATATATGGTTTTAATTTAGAACTGATAAGGTAAAACAAAAAAAATAAATAATTTAAAAATGTTATAAGGATACTATATGTAAAAGATGAAAATTGTAGTGAAATTAATAAGGTAAAATAAGCTCCAACACCAGCAGATAATAATGCAATCCCAAAACCAGAAAAATCAAAAGTTCTAAATAAATGATAAACATAGTTACCATTATATTTATGTTCTATTGTTTCTTTGATTAAGTCATAAATATTTGAAGCTATTTGTTTAGATTGATTTTCACTTTGAATATTAATCTCAATTCCTTCTTCATAAAAAATATTAAATCCTATTTTTATAGATATATATGATAAACCTATATTATTCTCTGGTAAATCAGGAGTTATTAAGTTAACATCTAATTTAACTTGATTAGTATCTTTTGGCAGTAACGGTCCTTTATAATCTTCTATCCTTTTAAACTCTTCTAAACCATCTTTCTCTTTAATAGAAATAGTATAATTATTTTTATATTTTTCAATCATTTCTTCATTTAAATATTCTCCAATAACTTTATCAATAATTCTATTCAAAATACAATCTTCTAAATTTATCAATAATTCTTTATCTACAGTACATGAATGAATTTTTTTATTTAATTTATATTTACTCAAATTTATTTCACCCCTTAAAATTTCATTAAATATAGACTTTATAAATAATATAGCTAATTATATTTTTATATTATAAAAAATAACTGACACCACAATTATAATTAATTAGGAATTGAAAAACCTAACTTGTCTTTTATTAATTTATATACATCTTTGTGCGTAGAATAACTAATATTACCTAACTTACATTGTTGCTCTAAAAAACTTTTCACTTTTTCAGAATCAGTGTACAAATCAGAAACATAGTTAATCTCATGGTCTTGATCACAATGGAAATATTTATCATCTTTTGATTTATCTCTTCCCATAATTTCCCCCTTTTATACTTTATTTGTGATGCCAGCTATTTTTTATAATATAAACTTTAAGTAAATTAATCTTGAAGTTTATCGATCAAACTTTTATTTTTCTTCTTGCATCTCCCAATTCTCCTTTGACTGTTGCTCTATAATTTTTTACCTCTAATCTAATAGTTATATGTGAAGAATTGAAAACCTTTATATTTAAAATTATAAAAAACTTTGTAACGCCCCCTAAGAATATTGGACAGATACCAATTAAACATTTTATAATAATTACAGGGGGTAAAAGCAAATGCCTAAAACTTATGATGCTGATGAAAAAATGGAAATTGTTCTTCGAGTTCTTAAAGGCGAAAAAATATCTGATCTAGTTGATGAATATGGTGTTAGTCGCAACTCTATCTATATCTGGAAAAATGACTTCTTAGATGGTGGCATGAGCAAACTCAGTGGCGAATCTGTTACTGAACAGGAAGCTAAGCTTAAAGAAAAAGACGAACAAATTAAAGAGATGGAAAAAATTATTGGTCAGCAGAAAGTCCAGATGGAAATCCTTAAAAAAAAGCCCTGGCAGAACTAAATACTGCTGATAAAATTAAGATAATTGATCAGCTCAAATCAGATTATACTGTAGCAGAACTATGCCGAACTTTTAATATACCTAGAAGCACCTATTACTACCGTCAAAACAATAATCAAGACGAAAATAATAACACTGAAGATCAACTTTATTCTGGTCATCCAGCCTATGATAAAGATGGTAATTTAGTACCAGAAGAAGATGTTGTTCAAATGGTTAAAGATTACTGTGATGATTCGCCGCATCTGGGCTACAGAATGGTAACTGATTACCTGAACTATACAGAAAATCTGAAAGTTAATCACAAGCGAATTTACCGAATTATGAAGGTCTTAGACCTCCTGCAGGATAAGATAGTTCCAAAGCCTAAAAAATATCAATTAAGACAAAAACACGAATTAACTGGACCTAACCAACTCTGGGAGATGGATATGGTCCAGATGTACATAGATAACAGTGGTCAGTGGGTGTATATGTTTGATATTATTGATGTATTTACCAGAGAGATTGTAGGTCATCACGAAGGCCTAAGATGCCGAACAAAAGAAGCTCTTAAAGCACTTGATGAAGCAGCGGAAAACCGAAATACTGATGATCTGATACTCAGAACTGATAATGGCGTTCAATTTAGAAGTCGCGAGTTTCAGACCAGGATTAGAGACCTTGATATATCTCATGAAAGAACAATGGTAAATACACCAGAAGAAAATGCTCATATTGAGAGCTTTCATGGTACATTAAAAAATGCTGAAGTATATCAAAAACATTACCGCAGCATAACCCACTGCAGGAATTCTATTGCTAAATTTATTGATAAATACAATAATAGAAGACCACACTCATCTGTTGGTAAAGTACCACCAGCAGTTTATCATAGAAATATTTTAAACAACTTAGTTTCAGGAATTAAATTTGCAGCATAAATGGTTAAATATACTGAGAATCTGTGTTTAACAAATCATATTAAAGCTTGTCCAAGATTAGAGGGGCTAGCTCAACTTTTGACTACGCTGTTATATATTAAAGCAGCCCAATAAAACAATTAACATCTTGTAGATTAACTTAGAATCAAAACTTGCTTTTTCTAAATTGATTTCATTTAACAAAAAATCATCTCTATTAAGTTTTAGGTGGGATAAGGGTTTAATTAATTATTAACATTATTATTTTTTTTATTATCTGCTTTGCCTCTTATATATTTTTCTCCGTTTCTTTCATAGACCCCATAATTGGGATGTTTATTTTCTTTTTCAATTTCTCTAGCCAAAGTCTTACCTAAAATATTAGAACCTCTACCAGGAATAGTATAGGTTCTGTTCTCACCATTTTCACCATCATGATTACCTTTTATAATTTTAGCCAATTATAATCACCTTTCTTGATAGTTTATCCCACCTAAATTTAAAAACAATGTTAAATATTATTTGTTTCCATCCCATAAATTTTCATAACTTTGTTTCCTGAAATTATTAGCACACAAACATTTTATTCCTGCTTTTGGAACTGATGTTGACAAAGAGTTTCCAATTAACATGTCCATTCTAAATTTATTTTTTTTCCAGTTTCCTTGAAGTCCTGCCAATTCTTTTATCATTTCCCCAGTTAACAAAGCTCCTGACATTGTTGAGACAAAAGGTGCAGTAACAGAACTTTCAGTAGAATTTTTATTATCAATTGAAACTGAAGAATAAAGCTTTCTATTTACAATTGAGTTTAGGTCTGTATTTAACAATTTATGTTTCTTTTCTTTTTCTATAAATCTTTTATTTATCATCATTTTAATATCATCTTCAACAAGAACTTCTCCACCTTGCAACAATTGAGCAACTCTTCCAACTGAAAGACCAGTTTCTCTACTTACTTTTTGATACCAGTTTCTATTTGGAATGTTTGATATATAATCACAAGCTAGACAAGCCTTACCATCAGAAAACCCATGACGAGTTATGGTTAAAGTTACATCCCCAGTTCCAGCATTAATTGTTCTCTCTGCTAAACAATCAGCTATTTCTATTCTTGCATTAATATTATCCACTGCTGAAATAGCTAGTTTAATTCCTGGTTTCAAAGGTCTTGAATTAAGATAATTACTAACAGTTCCCTGACTTTTATCCCAATAGTTTACTTTCAAATTTTCTAAATCACTATCTATTTTATTAGCTGCCCATTTTGCTTTTGATAGAGATTGATTCTTTTCTAAATCAGATAAAGTTAAATAACTATATCTTTGCATATTATTAATATCAATATTCGGATCCCTATCTACTATATCAATTGTTCCACTTACATTAGGCATAAATCCTAATGTATATAAGAGAGAACTACCAACTGAACCTGATCCGAATAGAGCTACGCTATCTAAATTCAATTGATCAACTGGTATATTTGTTTCATCATCAAACTTATAAGTTAATGTATTAAAAATTATATTTTCAATTAGATTAAAATCTTTTTTTATTTTTTTATTAAAAATTAATTTAAAAATTTCTGCTGCTCCCAAACACGCACTTGCTAAAGAACCTATAGGAATCCTAATATCTTTCTTTTCTATATTACTAGGTTTATTTCCAACATATGCAAGCCATCCATTTGCATCTATATAAATAGCTTTTTCTGATACTTTCTTATTCCCAACTACCAAATATATATAATTTTGAGTTTCACCCTTAGCTTGGTTCCATTTGTATGCTTCGTTTTTTGTTTTTATTAAATGTGAATATAAATTTTTTGAAGTATTTAAATGTTTTGCAGGAACATCTTCAACATCAATTTCGACATTAGGAAAAATTCTAGCTAATATATTTGTGGATATTTCAAGCATAATTTGAGTGGAATAGTTTAGCACTTCTTTTTTGTCTGCTGTAATAATGACTTTAGTGTTATTTCTTGTCTCATTAACAATGTCAGAAGAAATGCCCATTTTATTAGTAAATCTTAAAGATTCTTTCAAGTTATTCATCTCCTTTATTCAAACGAAAACAGCTTTTTTATTTGCCTTTTAGCTAATTCTTTCCACTCATTATTATCATATATATACTCCACAATTTAATAAATCTTTTATTCCACGGTTTCCAAAATGAGGAACTATAATTGAGATTGCCCCTTGGTGTCTAAAAAAAGGATTTTTTGCATCGGTTTTAGAAATAAAAGCTTCTTTAGGATGAGAGTGGACTTTTGCTACCACAAATTCATTATCTTTTAAGGATCTAGTAACATCAACATTTGATTGTCTGGAAACAGAAACATTAACTCCCAAAATTGTTTTTTTAGCTATTTGCTTGGGAATGATAACTTTCTTGATGTGAACTTTATTATTTTTTTCTTTACCAACCCAATAAACCCTACCTTCAAGTCCTTTTTTACCCTGTTTAATTAAAAAATCTAAGGTTTCAGGAATAATATTTTCTTTAACTACAATTTTTTCATAGTTATTATTTTTCATTATAAATTCCTCCTGTAGGATTCATGTTCCAGGTATTGTTTTGAATTTTATCTATTATTACATCTATAAAATGCTTTATAGTATAAGTATTTCTGTAGTTATAAAAATGACTGTTTATATGACTAGGATGAGTATGATAAACCCTATTACCAGGACGGCAAATAAATTTACCAGGATATAATTTATTACCACGAGCTATCCCGCGACCTTTTGGCCATTTACTATTATCAAGTCTTTTTCCTGTCTCTGGATTAGCAAATTCTATCAATGGAGGATCCAAATCGTAGTTATCTGCAACAATTCTAAGTACAGGCAGATATTTCCCTGCCTGTACTTTAACAAGTGCAAATAAGCTATCTTTTTTTATAATTGAATATAGATCATCTTTCTCTAAAGCTAATAATTGTTGATTAAATAGTTTTTTAGATAGCTCAAAATGCATTATAAATCACCGTCAACATCTTGTTCGTCGGTGGCAATTAAAACAATTTCATATCTGTCTTTACCTGGCTCAAATCCAACTTCACTAAGTTGGGTTGCTCCATTAAGAATAGCATCTTCATACTGTAAAGTATATTTGTTTTTATCGGAATTAATTTTGAAAAACTTTAGAGCATCTTTTTTTAGGTCGTTTACCGTATTTGTAGGTAAATAGTTCTGTCGAAAATCATTTTGACTGCCAAGATATTTTACTAAGACTTTAAGATGTTTATTTCCTTTAGTTTTATCTTTCATTTTAACACTCCTCATATAATAATTTTATTTCTACTATTTTCATAACATTAATCCTATATAAAAGCCTAATATTTTTAGGGATCCATTTATACACCTCCTCATAAACTTGCAGTTGAGTTTCAACTCAATATTTTTGTTAAAAAAATTTAAAACAACTTTAATTGTCTAGAATTTAAATTAAGCTGTTTTAAATGAATTTTCGTCGCCTCTATAGAAGTATTAAATATATTTGCAATTTCAAAAGTTATTTTACTTTGCAAGCTACCCTTTGTATTTTCATGTTTTTTCCTTAACTCATCAAATAAAGGTATCACTAAATAAGATGGCATTAATAAATATGCTGCAAATTTATTTGCTTGCCATTCTGCTCCACTTGTATCTCCTTTACGACATAAGATTGTTCTTCCTTCTTTGTTACTTATAACATTTCCTTTTCTAAATAAAGAACTAATTCTATCTTTGGTAGAATTTCCATTTAATATATCCTGATGTAAAATCCAATGTCCTATTTCATGAGCAAGAGTAAATCTGAATCTTCCTTCAGAGCTATTCTTATTTACCAATGATTCATTTATAAATATTTTCCCTTCTGGGAATATAGCACCCAGGGTATTCTTTTTTAAGTTAAGATTCTTTGGTTTATCATAATCGAAAAAAAGATCTAAATGAAATTCAGCCATTTTTTCTAAAGGAACTTCTTTATTAATTTCCTGATTAAATTCTTTTTCATAGGACTTTAATAAACTATTTGCTTCTTTCTCTATGTCATGTGATTTCATCCATTTAATACTCATTTATTTATCCTTCCTTTTTAATTTATCTATATATTCTTGGACTCTATCCCAATCCTCATCGCTTAGATCTTTGCCTGATCTTAATAGTTTTGGTATTTTACTAGAATTTTTAGGAATCATATTCGTAATATCCTCAGGAACTTTTCCTGCTTCTGTTATTAAAAAATCACTATCAACATCTAATATCTTAGCTAATTTTTCTATTTTGTCATGTGCAGGAGGATCTAGCTTTCCATTTTCAATTTTACTTAAATAGGTAACATCAATACCAACTTCTTTAGCTACCTCTTTTTGAGTGAGTTGTTTTTCTTTCCTTAATTTTCTTACCGTTTGCCCAAAAGTATTTTTTGACATTTCAATTCCTCCTATAATTATTATAGTTGAGTTGAATATCAATGTCAAGTTATTAATTCATAAAACATCTATTTTATGAATTGATTTTAGAGAGTAAAAGAATAAAATAGTAAAAGAGTAAATATATAAACACTATTTTATTTAAATAATATTTATTATATTTATTTTATAAAATATTTAAATGATT
>JAIPEX010000081.1 GCA_021736945.1 Halanaerobiales bacterium
AACTTGTTTTTTAACTTTTTTAATTCATTTCTTAATTCGCCATCACCTACTATTAAAGTAATTACATTATCTAATTCTTTTTCATAAATTTCTGCAGCTTTTATTAGTAAATCTACACCTTTAAAATCTGCTAATTTACCTGTAAAATTTATTATTTTAAGATCTTCTTTATTAGCTAAATCTTCATCTATATATTTATTAAGTAATCTTGTTTTATCTATTTCCATTGGTTTAAATATTGACTCATCAAAACCATTTAATATTTTTGTAAGTTTATCATCCTCAACTGGAAAATGTTTTTTTACACTATCATTTATATATTTAGAAATTGTTATAATTCTTTCAGCATTTTGAGCCGCTTTGATTGCTATGTGATGATATCTTTTATCTTTTTTAAAACCCTTAATATCAGTTCCATGTGCAGTAATTATATAGGGTACCATAGTTTTGGAAGCTGCAAAAGGAGCAACCCATATATGTTGGCAGTGTATAATATCTGGATCAAAATTTTCTACCTCATCATTTATTGTAGTTACAAAAGACTCTAAATATTCATCCATTTCATCATTAGTGAGATGATAAAATTGATTATTACTATGAGGATGGGTGGTAAAACAAGGAAAATCATAATTTACAATCGTTTTTACAGGAAAATCTTTGCTTCTATTTTTATACTTATCTACTACAATAGCTTTAACTTCATGACCCCTTTCAACTAATCTTTTAGCTATATTTTTTGTATATATACCACTACCCGATCCTTCTAAAGGAAAGTGATTAACCAAAAGTACTCTCATAATCTTACCTCCTTTGCTCTAATTTTGAAACAAATTTATCCCAGACATCCATTAACTCATTATACTCATTTACCATATATTTTAGCTGAGTTTGAGCTACAGAATATGCTTCAGGTAAATCTTTGAATTTAGGACTATTATATTCCTTTGCAAAAGCATAACTCCCTCTTACTAATTTCTTTCTTAAATCAATTATGTCTTTTTGATATTTTTCTTCACTGATTTTACCTTTTTCTTTTAAATACCAATTTAAAAATGGATTTCTACCCAACCAACCTAAACAAGCATAATAGAATCTTTTCTTAACATCAGCGTTATTAATATCAGGAACTTCAGGAAAATTACCAAATGTATCATGAAATATTTTAGTATTTATATCAACTATCTCGCCACCTAAATCTGGAATGACTTGCCCGAGAAGTGTATCTTCACCTCTACTTAAGATTAACTTTTGTCGATAGTGATAGGCCGTTGAATAATAAGGGGCTAAATATTTATATTTATTTAAATCAAGGGCATGGTTTCCTCCTAATATTTTGTTTGTATATTTTAATTTTAATTTATTATTATTTTTACTAGTAATTAGATTATCGTTCTTTGATTTCACAAAATTATAGGTTTTTTCCTTTTGAAGACCTGCTAATAACTCTTTTAAATAATCGAAATTCATAGAGGGAATTATATAATAACCTGTATAATCACTGGTTGTAATTACAACATTTTCTTTTTTTAAATATTTTAAATGACGTTGTACAAAATCTATTTTTTTATTTTCACCTTTAGAATCAATAAGTATATATGGTTTGACATCTGTGTCAAAAAATATTAAATAATCGATAGGGGGGTCATTTAATAAAGCTGCAATAAGAACAATATTTCGCCTTTTACCATAAGGTACTAACCCATAATTATCTAATCTATCACTCTCAATTAATACACTAGCTTCTTTCTCAGTTAACCCTATCTCCAATAATTTATTTTTTAATTTTTCATTTTCATTTATTTTCAGTAACTCAAGATCTATAAACTCAGACATCTTTTCTACTTTCTTATTATTTATTTTATGAGAATAATTAATAAATATTTTATTTATTGTATGTCCATTGTTTTGGGCATTCAATAAAAAATCACAGTACGGATAAAATGTATCTATATTATTTGTTATAACCCCAAAAGCAATGTTTGACATATAACTCTCCCCCTAAAATAAAAAAACCAATTTACCCCCCGTATTAAATCAAGTAGTAGCAAATTGGTTTATATTTATTATAATTATTTATTTATTTTATATTTATACGATGTAACTATATTTTAACTGATTGTTCAAAGAAATTCAAATCTTTAAATATTAATTTTATAATTATATTTATTATTGGAAAGAATTATATTATAATAAAATAAGCAATTATATTTATTTAAGGAGAGACAAAATATGGAAATTAGATCTGAAAGACTAAAACTAAAACCTTTGAAAAAAAAGGATATTGAAAAATCACTTAAAAATCTGGAACTCTTTTATAAGAGTAATAATTTAAAAAGCAATGAAAAAAAATTATCACAACTTATGGTAAAAATATATAATATTAAATTAATTAATATGCAGAATAATCCTCAATATTTTTTGTTTTATACCTATTGGCTGATAATTAATGATAACACAAATGATATAATAGGCCGAATTGGTTTCAAAGATATTCCAAATCAATTAGGTGAAATTGAAATAGGATACGGTACCCACCCCAATTATAGATCAAAAGGATTTATGACTGAAGCACTTAAAGCAATTACAAATTGGGGATTTAATCAATCTATATTACCAATTAAAAAAATAATAGCCAAAACTAAAAAAGATAATATACCTTCACAAAAAGTTTTAATAAAAGCTGGATATGTATATAAAAAACAGCTAGATAAACTATATAATTTTGAAATCATTAATAAATACAACTCTATATAAAAATAATATAATAAAATATGTTAACTCTAGAAAGTATTCCAATTATTTTTCTATATTTTCGCTGTCCCTATTTTTTTAAAAAATTTATTTGAACTTTTTTTGAGTTTTTAAGTGTATCGAACTATTTATAATTAAAATTGTTTATTTTTATAAAAATCGGTTTAAATCTTAATGATTTTATCCTGATAATTCATAATTTTTATTAAGATATAAATTCTGTTAG
Source organism: Halanaerobiales bacterium (assembly GCA_021736945.1). Lineage (GTDB taxonomy): Bacteria > Bacillota > Halanaerobiia > Halanaerobiales > M55B127 > M55B127. Next base: position 2,978 of record JAIPEX010000081.1, read on the forward strand.
ATAAGTTACTGCTTTTATTGAACTATCTTTCAAGATTTTCACAAAAAATACTTAATTTTCTGCAGGATAATAACGACTTTGCAGGTATTATACATATAATAAAATAATTTATTTATGTATTAAATATTTTTTATTAAGAAATTTTAAAGCTATTTATAAAAAATTATTACTCTCTCAATATTTTTAACTTTTTTATATTTGTTTTTTTCCTAACATTATCTAAACGCTTAAGATAACTTTTCTACCCTATTTCAACTTATCATACACTCTCTTCTTCAAATCTAACTTTTGGATAATTTTTGGAGAAATATTATGTTTAAATATTACCTACCTTATTTACTAGAACTATTTATCTTTTAACAATTTTGCTATCCTAACTATGTTTTTTAAAACTATAAATTTTTACTTTAACACACTTAAACTCAATTTTTAATTGTTGTTTATACATTTATATGTAATTATAATTTAGTATATATTTTTATTTTGATAATAAAATAAACAATAATATGAAGGGAGGTCTTTAAGAATTAGTTCGAGTAGTTAGTAGTCATTAAAAAGATAAGAAAATTTCATGAGTAGTTAATATTAACGAGGAGGAAAATCAGATGAGAAAATTTACGATTTTAACTTTAATCTTTGTCTTTTTATTTTCATTGAGTATAGTTAGTTTAGCGCAAGATGTAGAACTTAAAGATCCATGGATCTCAGAAAGACCCCAGGGAACACACGGTGGTACACTTGTTACTACTCTATTGGGTGATCCTAAAACATTCAATACTATAATAGCTCAAGAAACTTCATCTACAGATATAACAGATGATTTTGTTTTTGAAGGATTAGTTTCTAGACATGGTGTTACCACTGAATTCATCCCTTCATTAGCTAAAGATTGGGAAATTAGTGAAGACGGTACTGTTTATACTTTCTATCTTAGAGAAGGTGTGAAATGGAACGATGGTAAAGAATTCACTGCAGATGATGTAATATTTACCTTTGATGTAATAAAAGATGAAGATGTACCAACAAGTACTAGAGACGTTTTAATGGTTGAAGGGGAATTCCCAGAATATCGAAAAATAGATAAATATACTGTGGAATTTGAAATACCTACTGCTTTTGCACCATTTTTAAATAACATGACCACTTTTATTATCCCTAAACATAAACTTTATGATGCTTGGCAAGCTGGAAATTTCAATAATATGTGGGGAATAAATACAGATCCCAGTGAAATAGTTGGTACCGGTCCTTTCGCTATTGCTGATTATAAGCCTGGTGAAAGAGTTGTAATGGTTAGAAACTCAAACTATTGGAGAAGAGATCCTCAAGGTAAACCTCTCCCCTATATCATTAGATGGGTTAGAGTTATTGCAGAAAGTCAAGAAACTCAAGCTCTTATGTTTGAAAAGGGACAAACTCACTACTTGGGTGTAAGAGGTATTGACTTTAATAGATTTAAGGAAGATACTGAAAAAGGTAATTATCATATGGTAAACGCTGGTCCTACTTTTGCAACTAACTTTTTAGTGTTTAATATGAACCCACGTAATCCTAAGTTAGAAGAAGAACAATATAAATATGATTGGTTTACTAACCTTCATTTCAGAAGAGCAGTTGCATACTCTATGGATAAAGAGACTATGATTGATCAAGCTTTAGCTGGCTATGGATCAAAACAATGGAGTCCAGTAAGCGCTCCAAATAAAGTGTTCTTAAATGAAGATGTGAAAACATATCCTTATAATTTAGATAAAGCCAGAGAAGAATTAAAAGCCGGTGGATTTAGTTGGAATGAAAATGACCAATTAGTTGATAAAGATGGCAGAAGGGTAGAATTCAATATGGTAACTAATGCTGGTAATACAGTAAGAGAACAAATTCTTAATATCATTGCCAGTGAACTACGTGAATTAGGTATGAAGATAAATTCAACACCAATTGAATTTAATAAATTAGTAAATCAATTAATGAGTGAATGGGACTTTGACACTATTCTCATTGGTTTAACTGGTGGGGTAGAACCACATAGTGGTGCTAATGTATGGCCTTCACATGGTCACTTACACATGTGGAATCCACAACAGGAAGAACCTGCTACAGAATGGGAAGCAAGAATTGATGAGTTGTTTGAAAAAGGAGCTAGTACTGTAAAAACAGAAGAGAGAGTAGAATACTATAATGAATTCCAAGAAATAATCGCAGAAAGAGTGCCAGTAATTTATACAGTTACACCTAACCAATTATATGCAGTTAGAAATACACTGAAAAATACTGAACCTACTGCATTTGGCGAAATGTCTTGGAATATATATGAACATTATATAGCTAAATAATCAAACACACAATTCATTTAAAGTTAAATAAGAGAAGGGGGAGTATTCCCCCTTCTCTATTTATTATATCTTATTCGACTTAAATATAAATAGTTGAAAGGAGTACCTAATTAATGCGCACATATATCTTAAGAAGATTATTACAGGCAATACCTTTGCTTATAGCTATCTCTCTGCTCTCCTTTTTAATAATGCAGTTATCTCCTGGTACTTATTTGGACACTATGAAATTAAATCCTGATGTCTCTGAGGAACTTATAGAAACAATGGAACGTCAGTATGGATTAGATAAAAGTGTTCCTGAACAATATTTCCACTGGTTATGGCAGCTTATGCAAGGTAATCTAGGAGAATCTTTTACTTACAAAGTCCCAGTAACTCATGTTATTAAAACTAGAGTTATTAACACCATGATTTTATCTGTTGCAGCAATGATTATAGCATGGGGGATATCAATTCCTATTGGTATATATTCTGCAACTCACAAATATACACTTGGTGATAATATTTTTACCAGTTTGGCTTTTGTAGGTTTATCTATTCCTAATTTTTTCTTCGCTCTTTTACTATTATTTTTAATTGTAAAATTTAACGTACCGTTACCCATAAATGGTATGACAAGTATAATGTATGACTTTATGTCTCCAATAGGAAAAATTTTAGATGTTTTAAAGCATCTTCTAGTCCCAGCAATAGTATTAGGTACCGCGAGTATGGCCTCTTTAACTCGTATAATGAGGGGACAAATGATAGAAGCAATGAGATCAGATTATATTCGTACAGCAAAGGCTAAAGGTTTAAAAAATAGTAAAGTTGTTTATAAACATGCCTTCCGAAATGCAATTAATCCAATGATTACAATGTTTGGATTTCAAATTAGTGCCCTTCTTAGTGGAGCTGCTTTGACTGAAACAGTCACAGGTTGGCCGGGATTAGGTAAGATGATGTTAACGGCTGTTCGATCAAAAGACCTCTATCTAGCCATGGCAGGACTGATGATTGGTAGTGTTTTACTTATTATTGGTAATTTAATTGCAGATGTCTTATTAGCAATAAGCGATCCTAGAATTAGATATGATTGAGGAGGGTGAAAATGAATAGATTAAATAATAAATCTCCAGATAAAATGGATTTACCAAAAGGGGAAAATAAAAAAGAATATAATATATGGTTAGAAACATGGAAAAGAATGCGTCGGCATAAAATGGCCGTTATAGGTGGAACTATAATTATAATTTTATACCTTGTAGTGATTTTTGCAGGATTTTTAGCTCCTTATAATCCTTACAAGGGCTTTAAAAAACATTTCTTTCATCCCCCTACAAAAGTCCATTTTACTGATGAAGATGGTCTAACATGGCCATATGTATATGAAACTGAAAGTGTTGAATGGGCAGAATATGAAGTGATTAGCGATAAAAAGTATCCAATAAAACTTTTTCACCGAGGACAAGAATATGAATTTTTAGGCTTTTACAAGACTGACCTCCATTTAATCGGTGTAGAAGAACCAGCTCATTTGTTTTTACTAGGTTCTGATAATTATGGAAGAGATCTTTTTACCCGAATACTTTTTGGAGGCAGGGTTTCAATGTTTATTGGTTTTGTGGCAATTTTTATAACTACGTTTATTGGTTTACTTGTAGGAGGTATCTCAGGTTACTATGGAGGCTGGATTGATAACATTTTAATGAGGTTTGCCGAAGTTATTATGTCTATACCAGCTTTTTATTTATTGCTTGCCCTGGCAGCAGTCTTACCTGTAGATATATCATCTACTTTGAGATTCTTTTTAATCATCTCAATACTATCTTTTAGGGGATGGGCCGGAATGGCTCGTGTTATAAGAGGTATGGTATTATCGGTACGAAATGAAGAATATGTCCTAGCAGCTGAAGCAATAGGTGCAAGAGATCCCGAAATAATTCGAAAACATGTCCTCCCTGTAACTACTACCTATGTTATTGTTAGAGCAACTGTCTCGATACCAGCTTATATTATAATGGAATCAGGTTTGAGCTTCCTAGGATTAGGTATTCAGGAACCAAATGCCAGTTGGGGTAATATGTTAACAGCAGCACAAAATGTAACTAAGATAACTAAATTCCCATGGCTATTAATACCCGGGTTTATGATATTCTTCGCTGTATTAAGTTATAATTTACTTGGCGACGGTCTCAGAGACGCCTTAGACCCAAAATCTACTGAAACAAATTAAAAAGAGGTTAGGGAGCTTTCCCCTTTTCCTCTTTTTTTCTTTTTTAATAAAGATAAACTTATTACTTTTCTATTTTTGTTCCTGAATATGTGAATGAACTAGAATTCATATCTATTTTTTTATTATTAACTTCTCCAATAACATTGCCACAGTTTCCACATTTTAAATGATTATCTTCAACAGTAGTATCGTATACTCTTGTTATTTTACTTCTCCAACATCTTAAAACTTTTCCTTTACCAATTTTTTTATATTTAAATAATTTGTTTTTACATTTGCTGCACTTAATTGTTAGCATAATTAAAATCCTCCAACTAATTGATTATTTTTTAATTATATCGAATTTATTTGACAATGAAAACAAATAAAAATCGAAAAGAAATTTAAAAAAATGTATCAGTTAGATGGTTAATAAGAGATATATTTTTGACAATTCTAATTCTTCTCAATTTCTTACTATGTATTAAGAAATGAAACGATTGGGATAGGTAAAAATTATTGAAATGGAAAACCTAATCATTTTAAAGGATCGATAAAAAAATATCAGAATTAATAATAGAGTCTTAAAAAAAAATCAACTGTACTCTTTATATTTTGGATACATTTTATAGTTTTTTAAATTCAGCCTATCCAACTTCAATAATAAAAAGATATAATTCAAAAATTTAGTTTTATTATAATTTGTAATTGTCTTAATAAATGATTAAGAAATTAAGATATGATAAATATTCATTAAGTTGTATTTTAATTTAATAGGATCAAGTGCACAAATTCAATATGACCTAGTTTGGTCACCAAAATTATATGGTATTATTATGTTTTGTGACTCTAAAAATATCCAATAAGCTATTTAATTTTATTTTATAATATCACCATTTTTGTATTCTACTTCAGTATAATTAATATCATCATCTTCTATGCCTTGTCTAACATTATATTTAAGCATAGGCTGAAATACTTTCATATCAACTAACGAATTTACAGCTTGTACAGGACAGACCATTTCACAAACAAAACAAAGCTCACAGCTTTTTCCCCACTTAGGTCTCTTTCTTTTGTCTAAAATAATATTATTTTGTGGACATTCCTTTACACATCTACCGCAATTTATACAATTCTCATTGCTGGAAAAAAATTGGGTGTAAATGTTATTAATAAGCCATCTCTTAGTTAAGGAAATTTCATATAAACGAGCCTTAGGTTAACAGTCTTGACAGCAATACAAAAAAGGCTTCACCCCATTTTTATTGAATATAGTTAATAGCAAAACAACAAAATGAAAGGGGTGAAACCTATTAATAACTATATTCAACAAATGAATCTATTCTCCTTGGAAGAATTATTTAATTTACAAGAAAAATCAAAATTAGAACTTATCTTTGAGAATTTAGACTTAGATCCTGTCGTTAATTACTTGAGAAACGATTCTAAAAAAGGACCAAAAGGTTATGATATTAGACCAATTATTAGGGCATTTTTAGCTCAAAGAATAGAAAATATACCTACCAGAGCTGCCCTAGTTCGCAGGCTTAAGAAAGATCCTGTTTTTAGTTATACTTTGGGCTTTGGCTTTTATGGTAAAGTGCCAAGCGAAGCAACTTTAAGTCGGTATTTTAATAAACTGGCTGAGTCAGATAGTTTGGAACTTGTTTTTAAAAACTTAATAGAAAAAGCCTATCAATTAGATGTTATTGACCCTGAAACTATTGCAATAGATGCTTCAAAGCTTAATTGTTATGAAAGAGCCAAACCCAAAACAAAGATTAATAAAGATAATCCTAATACCCCTGATTGGGGCAGTAAGCTAGATTCTCATAAAAACAAGATAGTCTGGTTTGGATGGAAAGTCCATCTAGCTGTTGATACTGAAAGTGAACTTCCACTTGCTGTCTCTGTGACATCTGCTAATGAAAGCGATGGTGATCTGGCTTTACCTCTTGTAGGTAAAGTAAGTGAAGTACTAACTGGTATAAAATGTGGACTTCCTAATTTTTGGACTATGGATTCTGCTTATGATCGTAAAACTATATATGAAGATATTTTGTCTAATTACAATGGACAAGCTATTATCCCTATTAATATAAGAAACTCTAACGAGCCACCAGCAGGATATTATGACTATGATGGTACACCTACTTGTAGTGCCGGCCATAAGATGGTCTACTGGGGTCACTATAATGGAGATAACAAATTCAGATGTCCTCATGTACTGGGCAAAGTAGATTGTGTGCACGGATCTGCCTGGTGTTCAGATTCCAACTACGGTCATGTGACTAAGACAAGACCTAAACAGGATCCACGGTATATTTCGATTCCTCATCGAGGATCGAATACCTGGAAGAAAATTTATGATAAAAGGACCAGTGTTGAACGGGCCTTTTCGAGGCTAAAAGAAAACCTCGGGCTAAAAAATGTACGGGTTAAAGGTAAAAAGAAAGTTAAGACCCATATTTTATTAACCTGTATTGGTTTAATTACAGCTAAGATTACAACTGAGAAACTTAAAACCCGACAGAAAGAACAGGCCGCATAAATTTAAACAGTTAAAAAATTAAGAATAACTACTTACCTAGGGGAAGTAGACCCTAATTTTACTGGAATATATTGTAAATCAATGATTTCAGCTAAATTTTATTATTTTTAGGAAAAATTAAGTTGATTTTGTTAAAAATATTTTTTCGCTGACTAAATAAGGCAATTATGAAAGAGCCTTAG
>JAIPEX010000082.1 GCA_021736945.1 Halanaerobiales bacterium
AATATTACCCGGTAAAACTTCATGACTTATGGGCAGTCCATCCCGGCTTAGAACAAAAGATAACAGAAATTGAGTTTTCCCTTTACGGCTATATTGAATTAGATTAGAACTCTCACCGTACATGTCAACAAGACTACAATCATAGAAAACAACAGTAACATCAAGGGAGAAAAGATTTTTGAGATGATCGTAAATTTTAGCTTCAATTTCATCTTTATGTTCAATTAAAAAATCAAGACACCGGTAAAGATGATGTAGGTCTAGATCATCTGCCGCAGGGAAATAAACATCATTTTGTAACCAGTCATAGGTGGAAAGCTTACTTAGAGCATTAATTGCCCGGTTAAAAACCATAGTCTTCAGAGCACTAATCACATCAAACTCATATTCATGCTGTTGAAGAAGAGTATTCAGGATTTGATCAAGTTTTAATTCAGCCCATAATTTTTCCATCACAAAAACATCGCCATAATTTTTGGACCATTCATGGTGACAATCATCAACAGACTCTAAAACTTCAATTTTATCAGTATAACCCTCAAGGGCTGAAACAATATCATCGACTTGAGACCTGTCAAAGTCTTCAACACGACCTAAAGTCATCAGTACTTTTTGCTTAGGCTTACCGTTTTGACGGTAACTTTCCACCAGTTGATAGTACTTATATGTTTTACCACCGGATTTAACAGTTTTAGTGCGGACAAACATGAGGCAAACACCTCCTTGACATTACTAATTATTCCACACCAAAACTGTCAAATCAAGATTTAATAGTACAAACAAACGTTTTCTTTGGCGCTACGATTATAAATTTTTTATGAGACCCGACCCTATTATGACAGGGTTTATAGGGGATTACCTCCCTGATTTTGGAGATTTGGTGTTAAACTTAAGATTTACTCAATTATACCTTTTTGTGGTCAAAACCTGTCAAATAAATAATTATTTTGTCAATTTATGTTGTCAGTTCATCCTGTTCTTCATCTGCAAATATCTTGACAGTACTTAAATACCTTTTCAGTTTACCTACCAATGCCAATAAAGCCCCCAGAGGACAGAAATATTTACAAAAAGGTCTGGAGTTAAACAATGAAACAAAAATTGTTAAAACTGTGATAATGATAGTTATAGGTGTACCTCCCATGCTGAAAAGTGATTTGAAAGGAGTATAGCCAACCAATATGACATCACCAGTAATTAAAATTCTTATAATCAGGTAAAATAACAAAATATATTTAAGCCTGACTAACAGTTTTGCGTTCTTTTTAGAAAGTTGTATTCTGTATTTTCTGATATTTAACAACTCCTGAATTGCTCCAAAAGGACAGATATAGCCACAAAAGATTCTCCCCCTGAAGATTACCAGTAAAACTGGTATTAAAAATAATAATAAATAAGAAGTATTATATTTGATAAATATATTTTGTACTGCTGTCAGCGGACAGAGAAACCCCTGTAGATAAAATCCCAGCAGTAATACTGAACTTATTAATAAATATTTTCTCCATCTTCTTTTTCTATAATAGACATATAAAGATAATATTGTAAATATACTCAAAAAAATTAACTTAATTAATGTATCATCAACAAAATAATTGTTTTGTGAGCTAACCTGTGTTACATTATCAAAAGATCTGCTGGTTTCACCAAAGGACTTGCTCTCTTCTGCTCCAAATCCTTCTATTCCAGAGTCAGTCCCTGATACTTTAATAAAAATACTTACCATTAAAAAACATAATAATATTGTCATCAATACTAACTTTCTCTTTCCCAGAAACTCTTTTCTCATTTATCTACTCACCCCTTTCTCATAACTGTAATCAAAATAGTAATAACTGTCATCATTTGCAATTAACAACACTCTTTTATTTTCTGCTTCATAAAAAATATGTGATTTTACCTTGATTTCTTCTAATGCCTGCATGACAGCAGCTGCAGTATCCGGTAATTCCAGAATTAAATCATTTACTGATAACCTGTCATCTTTCATTTCCAGATACCCTTCAATATGTCTAATCTCTGAATCTTTTTCAATCTGATAGGGATATTTACCCTCTACAGCCAGTGCCACATCTTCATTTCCTTCAATAACATTAATCGGCAAACTCTTTTCCTCATAACCTTCTTTAGTACAGTCTTTCCAGATCAGAAGATAACCTTCTCCTTTTTCACTGAGTAAAACCTTAAACCATTTTTCATAAACATTTTTCTCTATTTCCTTCCACTCTGTCTCTTCAAGTGTTTGTACATTAGATGTCTCAAAATAGTATTCCTCCATACCATTTAATGTACAGTTATTATGAGTTTTATAAACCCGCACCCTAATCTCGCCCATTTTACCCAGTGGTGCCTCTATTCTGTCAAAATTAAATATAAACTCACATGCCTCTGTAGATACAGGAAAAACCAGTAAAACAATTACTAACACCATTAACAATTTTTTTAAAAATAATCCCTGACTTTTTGTGAACATTTTTAATCCCCTTTCCTGTTTTCTGTTATAATAGTAATTAACAGCTAATATAATATTTTAACCTGACTTAATTATATTTTAGAATAAAAATATGAAGGAAATATGAAGGAATAAAAATTTATAATACACCATTTCTTCATAATTTCTTCAAATTTACAGGTTAAAATAAACTTATAATTAAAAAATAACACAGAGGGAGAGATATTAATGATAAAAAAGGTAATATTGTTAACTCTTATATTTACAATTTTCGTTGTAGGTGCAACCACAGGCATGGCAGATGAAAAAATTTTAAGTGGCAGAGATTTTGTTACACTGGGAGAATTAAAGATTGTGAAAGGAGTACTTGAAACAAGTGAAGGAGAATGGTTTCTGCAGTCAGATACAATCCTGTACGAAGTCCATCTGGGGGATCATGACTATCAGGAAAAAATCAATCTTGACTTGCAGGAAGGCCAGCATGTAACCATCTGCGGCTTTGTTTATGAAAAAGACATAGCTGTTGTCTTACTTTCAGATACTGAATCCACCTTTATTTTCCGTGATATTGATGGGATCCCCTCCTGGTCAGGTCAGGGTGAAAATGCAGGCCAAAATAGAATAGAAACTGAAATATGTGATGATGAAGAAAATCAAGATTCAGGTGAAACTAATGATGAGGAGTCTTTTAAATCAGAAAGTGAATTTTAAAGCAGGATTCTAACTATTATTGTAGTATTTAATAAAGTATATCACTAGCTTTGCATAAATAAATTTTTTAAATGTCAAACACAATTTTCCAGATTTATTGTTGCACAAATAGAAAAAACTCCTTATAATTAGGGTATAGGATAGTCTTTGTCCGAATCCCTAAAAATAAGGAGCTAATACTATGGACAAAGATATCACAAAAACCACATTTTTGCAATACTTAGGACCAATAAACTTTAAAAAATTTGAAGAATTAATTACAAATTTAGGTGTTGATAAATATGTTAAAAAGTTATCCACATCTAAAATGATCATCCTTTTAATTTATTCACAGCTTTTTAATGTGGATAGTTTATCTCATCTGAGTACTGAATTGACTTGTGATGACAAGTTGAGTGAATTAATCAATTTAGATTCCATTAGTACTTCTCAACTATCCCGTAAACTTAGAGACTTAACTCCTGATTTAATTGAAAATATTTTTAATCAGCTAGTTATAAAAGCCATAGCTAAAAATGGTGTGAATGCGGTAAGGAAAAAGCTGAATCATGTTAATGTTATTGATGCTTCTACCATTTCAATGGCTATATCTCAATATCCATGGGCTGATTTTAGAACTACTAAAGCTGGAGTTAAACTCAATTTAAGAATTAAATTCTGTGATCAATCAGATAAAATTATGCCTGATAAAGTAGTAATATCACCTGCTAAGCAAGCAGACAGAACTAAAATGGATGATTTAGTTATAACATCTGAAAATGCTCTCAATATCTTCGACAGAGGTTATGTGGATTATGAAAAATTTGATGATTATACTGATAATAATGTTTTATTTCTTTCCCGTCTTAAAGGTAATGCTAAGGTAGAATACATTAACACTGGGATTAAATATGTTGATGGAAAAGAAATAAAAGATAGTACTGTCAAACTGGGAAATAAAGGCATTAATCAAATGAAAAACAATCTTAGGTTACTTGAAATTCCAGATGATAGAGATCCTGATAAAATCATCAAAATAATTACCAATGATTTTGAAAGATCTGCTAAAGAAATTAGTGATCTTTACCGTAATCGCTGGAAAATAGAGCTTTTCTTTAAATGGATAAAACAGCATTTACAAGTAAAAAAGTTTTATGGATTTAGTCAAACTGCTGTGGAAAACCAGATTATGTCAGCCTTGATAACTCATCTATTATTGGTTTTTTAAAAAAGAAGTTCAAACCCATAAAAGTCTATTAAAGATTAAAAGGATTATAAAGATCTGCAAATATGATCCACTGCAGAATTTTATAAAGAAACTTAAACGGCCACCATCCCGAACTTCAAAGGGAAGAAAAAAGATAGACTATGAAACAATATTTAATTTTACTAAAAAGCAGGTGATAGAAGGTAATACTGAGCATCTATATGATGACTCAACCTATGATCCAGTAGTACTATAAATTAAATACAAATGGAAAAATGTGGATAAAGGCTATCATCTAATACCGCATTGACCTTTTTTCTTAAAATAGAATATGGTTTTGTCTGAATATTCAGTAGTTAATAATCTTTACTGCATCTGCAATTCGCTTTTTTAAATAAATGTACTCTAATTTTAGGGAGACCAGGTATATTTACCGTACTACTTTTGACTTTTTACGGAGTCATGGAGGATGGAGTAAAAAGTCGTAAGAGTGAGCGTAGTAGGAGGCGGAATGAGGAGGGTTCGATACCCTTCATGCTAAAGCAACCTCAAACTGTTCTTGTACGAATTGTTTAGATACGGGGTGCCTGTGGTGCAACCTTACGAGCTTTATAAAAGGAAGTAAACGACAAGGAAGGTAAATATACCTGGCCGGACGACGCTAAAAATTTTAAAAAAGCGAATTGCAGTTACTGCATAGTAAGATTTGACATTTGAATTAAAATTTTATGCAATGCTAGTGAAAGTATATACATTTTTTTAATAATATCTAATTTAAAAAATCAGCAACTTATAATAGAACCGGGTGTTATGGTATGTATAAAATTTTAATTGTTGATGACGAAGAAAAAATAAGAAAAATAGTAAAAAAATATCTGGAACAGGCCAAGTTCCAGGTTGAAACCGCAGCTGATGGCGCACAGGCCCTGTCACTGGTTAAAAGCTTCGACCCTGATCTCCTGGTGCTGGATCTCATGCTGCCCGAAATCAGTGGGGAGGAAATCTGTCAGATGATAAGACAGGATTCTAACCTCCCCATTTTAATGCTGACAGCCAAAAGCCAGGAAAAAGATAAAATTACAGGATTCAATTATGGAGCCGATGATTATTTAACAAAACCCTTCAGCCCCAGAGAACTGGTAGTCAGGGCTAAAGCTATTCTCAGAAGAAGTGATAGTACCAACAATAAAGCTGAAGTAATTAACTTTGGTAAGGACAAAATTGAAATATTTCCTGAAAAGATGATAGTAAAATCTGAGGGAAAGGAAATTGATTTGACAACAACTGAATTTAAAATACTGAATACTTTTATTAAAAATACCGGCCGGGTTTTAACCAGAGAACAACTGGTTGATAAGGTTATGGGGCTTGAATTTAAAGGATTTGACCGTACTATTGATACTCATATAAAAAATATACGAAAAAAATTGTCATTAAAAAAAGATGAATATATTCAGACTATATATGGAACCGGTTATAAATTTGTTGGTGATAAAAAATGAGTAAAATCGGTCTTAAACTTTCACTGATCATCCTGGCTATTGTCCTGTGCAGCATAGTTATAATTAGTATCACTATTAATTCTAATATTAATCACCAATTTGAAAATTACCTGTTTTCTTTAAATGAAAACAAAATCAACCGGGTGACGGAATTGCTTTTAGAAAATTATGAAAACCAGGGCTGGCATAATTTGGATCAAGAAATTACAGCTTTTATAGAAAATAATGGACTTAAAGTCTATCTAGAAGATAATTCAGGTAATATTCTATATTACAATCACAGTGGTCTTTTAAAGGGTAAAATCTCACCTGAAAGAGAAGTAAGAAAAATCAATTTAATTGATGCTAACAACCAAAATATCGGTACTATGCTGTGGCTGAAACCACTCCGTCAGAATTTGTTTTCCGAACATGAGCAATTATTTTCAGCTCAAATACGAAAGGCAATTTACTATACGGCTGGTTTCATAGGAATCATTGCTATAATTGTAAGTATATTTTTTTCAGGATATTTAACAACTCCTCTTATTAAAATCAATAACGCTGCCCACAAAATAGCCCGGGGAGAATATAGACAGACAATTAATATCAGAGGTAATGATGAAATCGCCACTCTGGGAAAAACATTTAATAAAATGGCTGCAAAACTTAATCAGCTTGAAGAAATAAGGAATGAATCTATTAATAATTTTGCCCATGAACTCCGGACTCCTATCACCAATATTAATAACTATCTGGAAGCAATAGAAGACAAAATTTTAGAACCGGATCCCCAAACAATCCAGGAAATAAAGGAAGAACTGCAGCGGCTTATAAACCTGATTAATAAACTTAGAGATTTAAATGAAGCAGAAGAAAATATTATCAATATGCAAAAAGAAAAAATAGATCTAAAACAGTTATTAAAAAATGTAATGTCTAAATATAAACTGCAGGCAGACAAAAAAAATATAAGTATAGCTGAAAAATATCCCCACAATAATTTAATATTAAAAGGAGATAGAGATAGTTTAGAAACAATATTTAATAATTTGTTAGAAAACGCTATCAAATATACTAATATTAACGGTTCTATCATACTTAAAGTTTTTTCTGATCAGGAGATCAAAATCACTTTAGAAAACAGCGGAACCGGTATTGATCAGAAGGACTTACCATATATATTTGAAAGGTTTTATCGGGCTGATAATTCCCGCAATTTAAACAATGACGGCAGCGGCATAGGTTTAAATATTGTAAAAAAATTAATTGAAGCTCATAATGGAAAAATAAAAGTAGAAAGCAATAATAAGAAAACCAGATTTACCATTTGTTTACCTATCATATTTACTGTATAATAAACCTCCAGTATTTTCTTTAATTATAGCACCTTTTTCTCAGTAATATCAAAATATAATTCCATTAAAATATTCTATTTTAAATGAATTTCCCCAAAATATCCCCAATTCCATACCATATACATATTATAAAGTCACATGAAAGACAGGAAAATTATTTATTTTTCAAAACATTTTTAGCTTCTGGACTTACTAACCATTTAATAAGCCCTGAACAATAACCTCTGATGCCTCTTCCTCTTCCAGGCCCCGGGCCATCAAAGTCTGTAACTGGGTACTATCGACACTACCGATAGTCGCTTCATGGGTTACTTTAGCCTCCGGATGCCGCACCTCAACTATCGGAACTGCTCTGGCAACTGCATCATCTTTTATAATTTCAGTACAATCCACATGACCTTTAGCTCCCGCAGCATTAGCAGTTAATTCATTATATATTTCAGCCTCAGCCTGTTCCCGGATGGATATCTTTGAATCCAGAAGCCCCCGGGCACCCTCACCATTCAAATCACTTGCTTCACGTATGGTCACCCTGTCATCAGCGGATCCCTGAATCCGGGCCAGCATCTCTACTGTAGCCTGAGCGGCAAGATTAGCTTCGTAATCAAAATCTATTTTCCCTACTCTTCCTTTTAACAGAGTAAAAAGAGTCTTTAAAGTACTTTCCTCTTCCATATCGATTTTTGCATTAACAATAACCTCTACCCCACCATCATCACCATGGTAATGATTCTCCTTATATGTATAACTTCCACCGGGCGCCAAATGAATACTGGCATCCATAATATGCCTGACTTTTACTGCACTGGGGAAAACACAATCGGCCATAACTTCCACCTCTCCCCCAGCTTCAACTTCTACCTCCATATCAATCTTCTGAGTCCCTTTCTGAGGTAAAACACCAAAACACATATGGACAGGCTTCTCTATTTTAGCTCCTTTTTTGATAACAACTTTTACCTTTACTTCACCTTCATCCACTTTGTGAGCTTCTA
Organism: Halanaerobiales bacterium; assembly: GCA_021736945.1. Taxonomy (GTDB): domain Bacteria; phylum Bacillota; class Halanaerobiia; order Halanaerobiales; family M55B127; genus M55B127. The sequence goes on from JAIPEX010000082.1 coordinate 8,184, forward strand.
CTTCCAGTCCTTTAACTTCATGGGCACCCAGTACCTGGTCCCGTTCCAGAACCAGATGGGCAACATCACTATCAGAGAATACATCTTCACCACCGGTCTCTTTATAAGCTTCAACCATCATCTGATAATCATCCATCTTTTTTATCCCCTTTCTTCTGGTGCCGGGTATAATCTTCATCTTCACAGGCAACACATTCATATTTAAAATAATCACTAATTTCCCGGGGATTTCCATGCTTATATATCGCCCCCTGGCAGAGCAAAGCTGCCCTGTCCGCAAGGTCCAGTATCTGTTCTGAATGAGTAATAAGTAGTACCCCGGTCTCTTTTTCTTTAAAATCCTTAATAATATCACCAATATTATTAAGGGCTACCACATCAACACCAGAATCAGGCTCATCTAATATTACCAGAGAGGGATCCATTAAATAAATAGATGCCAGTTCAATCCTTTTTCTTTCACCACCACTAAGTGTATCATCAATATGCCGGTCTAAATATTTTTCGGGATAAATAGCAACTTCTTCTAGAGCTCCGGCCAGCTTCTTTTCAGTAACCTCCTTATCCTGACTTTTTAGGCCCAGAGAAAGAAACTGACGGACCGTAACCCCCTCAAACGGGCATCAGTGTATAATTGTCCCATTGCTATCTGGGAGCCGGTCATTATCACCGGTTTTTTGATATTTGGTAACATATAGGTTAATAAGGCTGGAGTATACCCCATAGTATCAGTACCATGAGTTATGACAAAACCATCATAATCCTCATAATTATCATAAATAGTTTTAGCAATTTTTTTGACTAATGCCGGTCTCATGTTTGAACTATCAATATTCATTAATAATGTCCCCTCAATATTACAGAAATCCTTAACTTCAGGGGTGTAAGAAAGTAACTGCTCGGCATCAAAAGAGGGGGTTAGGCCTTCTTCAGATTCTGAAGAAGATATTGTCCCCCCTGTTGCAATAAACAGTAATTTATCCACACCAACAGATAATCAAATTCAAAAAGAACCTGCTGATTTTTGATTGCATTAATAATAAGATTTTGTTTCTTAGTATAAACAGATTACCATAATTGTTTTACTATGTCAACAATAAACTAAAAATATTATTTATATTAGTTGACAATAAGAAACAATTCATATATAATTAATGTTAGAAGGAGGGAGTGAAATGGGAATTAAAGAATTCAGACAATATCTAAAAGAAATGATCAAAAAAGCAGATTTTAAGTCTGTACGGGAATTTGGAAGGGAATCTGGTATAAATCATTCTTATATCTCAAAAATACTTTCTGGAGATAAAGATAAGCCCCCTTCCCCGGAAATCTTAAAAAAAATGGCCAAAGTACTACCAACCTCTCATGCTAATCTAATGGATAAAGCTGGTCATATAACACTCGTTGTTGAACCAGGTTCTGATATAAGATATGATACATCTAAAAAAATTCCAATTTTGTCGTGTATTACCCCTGACCAACCTATTTTTGAGGAAGAAAATATAGTTGGTTATAAAAGAATTCCAAGCCAGGAAATCAAATCCGGACAATATTTTTATTTGAAAGTTAAGGGAGATTCTATGATGGGGGACGGAATCTATGAAAATGATTTAGTTCTGGTAAAAAAACAGGATCAAATCGAAAACGGCCGAATTGCAGTCGTTATGATTGAAGAGGGAAATGCTGTCCTCAAAAAAGTCTATCAAACAGATAAGCAATTAATACTGCAGGCTGAAAACCCCAACTGTGATCCAGTTATGGCAAAATCTAAAGATGTAAATATCATTGGTAAAGTAGTATCCTTAACAAGAGAATATGAATGATGAGAGAGGAGGTGATTTTAATTAATCAACATAAAATCTATAGGAAGAGAAAGTATAAT
>JAIPEX010000009.1 GCA_021736945.1 Halanaerobiales bacterium
TTCTTGCCAGTTGTGTTATAATTATTTTGACACATGTCGGTGCCTCCTTGTTTTGTTTGGCTAGTTACTAACATTATAAAGGAGGTTACCGGGATGTGTCTATTTTTTATACTACGTGCATTTAATTATACATTTCAGCTTATTTAATATTTCTTTAAACATGAGATCTCCTCCTTATTATACTACCAGTATATTATATAGAGGAGACTCCAGAGCAATAGTATTTTTGATAAAAATGTTGTTTAAAATAATTAGAAGGTGGAGTACCCTCCACCTTCATACATTTTTAATATTATTTTTTTATAAACCTGAAGGATAACATTGACCTTTTAATAATTTAATCATTCTTTTCTTTTGATTACCTTTATCTAAATAATCTCGTATAATTTTCCTTCCGTGAGAATATGCAAAGGAATATATTCTTTTAAATTTAGAACTTTTCAAATTATGAATGGTATGATCAATCATATAATCCGTTTGCAGGGTATACTTTTTTATATATTTTTTTACTTCCTCAACTGGTCTTCCATTCTCTATCATTATTGCAGCGTTACTTGATATTTGATCTAAAGAATTAAGCCTTGAAGCTCTTAATAAATAGTTTAAATCTACATCATTAGTTTTTATATTATACTTATTATAAATATTATCTCTTAACCATTCTGCAGCTTCATTTGAATCAAATATCATTTCAAAAGCTACTTCCGCTAACCCTTCTGCAATAACAAGCCATGGACTATATAAAATAAAAATACTATTTTCTGTATATTTTTTTTTTCAATAAGATTTTCTTCTTTTAAACAAAATTCAGTGTGATGTCCAGGATATAATTCATGACTAATCAAAGGTAATAGTAGAAAAAAGTTAAAAGGTATATCGTTATTAATCTCAATTTTAGATCTATAATTACCAAGATATCTAGTTGAAGCACCAAATCTTTTGTTTGTAACCATTTCTATAATTAGATTTTCTTGTTTTGGTAATCTGATAAATTTTTTAGTTTTTTTCTTCAACTCATTGATAATAAAGATTATAAAATCTTTTTTGGCATCACTAGAATTAAATTCAAAATAGTTTCTTTGATACCATTCATTAAATCTTTCATCTAATTTATTAGTTCCAGGTAACCCCTTTTTATATAAATCGAGACCTTCTTCAAAATTTTTTTCTGCTATCCACTCCGGTTTGATATCAAATATATTTTTTACTTCGTGTTTTAATTCTAATTTTTCATTATTTAATACTTTTAATACAGTATACATTGCTCTTAGTTGTTTATTTAAATATTCTTTTCTATGATTTTTTATATTCATTTCTTCTAACTCAGTGATTAATTTTTGTGTTGTTTGTAAAAGTTTTAGGTTATCGATTGGTTTCTCATTTTTTACAATTTGTTTTAAATTTTCGGGACCTATATAGGCATCCACAAACTGATTGTCTTCATCTTTAAATTTACTATCAATTCTTAACCCTAACAACAAAAAACTTTCCATCCATTTACTATTCATATTAATCCCCTCTTTATAATGATTTATTTTATATATATTATATTTGTTATAGTTAACTCTATTGCAAGGGTTAATTTATTGTTTTTTAGAATGAAATTGAAGAAAAGATGGAGTTAACTCCACCTTTTAGCTTTTATTTGGTATGAGTATATTTTATCCCCCAGTTGAGCAAAATCTTCGTATTTACCCATACTTTCTTTGATATATTGAACTTCAGACTTTTTCTCATTTTTTAATTTAAAACCCATCTTTTCGAGATTATACTTTAATTTTTCATACCTAAAATTATTTCTATACTTTCTATCTACAATACTATTAGGTCCAAAGTGTTTATAAATTATAAAAGTAGCTAAAAATAAAACTTCCTGTTTTAAATATTCATTTAATAATGGAGGTAAAAAATCTTCATTTTCAAAACAATAACAAGAAGTTCCTGTAAAATCCACTAATATATCTACTATATTCTGCTTAAGTGGTAATTTGGGTAAATTACTAGTTATAAATATTACATTAGTATGTTTACCTGACATTTCTAATATACTCTTTAAATATCTATTTAGATCAGGATTATTATCGACACATATATAATAAGAATTTTCAGGTAGTTTATTATAAATTTGTCTTAAAAAATATCCATAACCAGTTCCAGGTTCTAATATTACTTTATTTTTTAAGTTTTCATTTATTAATTCCTTTTTGAGCCACTCCATACTATTATATGATTTATCCATAAAATCCGGATGAGTAGTTTGAATGTACTTTTCTATATGATTGTCTTCAATTGTCTGTTTACTTTCAGGTTGTTCAATATCATAAATAATACCTTCTTTTATCACTAAAGATTTCCCACAATTACAATTGAGGCTTCCCTTAATTATTTGGTTATTTTTAATATTTTCTGCTGATAAAGAAAGTTCACTATTGCATTCAGGGCAAGAAAACAAAGATAATGCATCTAGGCTGATACCAAAAAGGTCTTTTTCATTTTTATTTATTTTATCTAATTTATTTATTTTTTCTTTTAATTCCTCTTGTGACTCTTTTAATTCACCAATCCTTTTTTCTATTTCTTTTATTTTATCTTTATATAAACTTTGATAATATTTATTCTTCTGATAAGAAGACAACTTCCCGATTCTTTTAAAATATAAAATCTTTTTTATTTCCTGTAAGGTAAAATCCATATTCTTTAATCTTAATATTTCTTTTATATCTTTTTCGCATTCTTCATCAAAATTATAATGGCCACCTTTTTTCTGTGGTACCAATAAGTTTAATTTCATATAATAGCGAACTGTATCATTTGATAAGTTATATTTGCTAGAAAATTCACTGATTTTCATTATAAACACCCCTATGTATTATTTATATATAAACCCCTCACCTTTAAATTATTAGTCAGTAAATGTATATATCTTAATTATTCTCCAATTGGAAATTTTCCCCTTTAATAATTTATTGTGTTTTATTATAGAAAAAATCCCTTCTAAATTGCCAAAACTTATAGCAAACAGAAGGGATTAATTACATATACATATTATATTTTCTCTTTATTATTTAAAGTTGGGGTTGAATTAAATTCTAAACCAGTATTCAATATTGCCTTAAATGTAATAATAGATAAAGGAGCTAATATAATGCCTTGTAGTCCCATAGTAATTAACCCAATATAGATACCTAACAATAATATTAAAGGATGGACACCTATATTACGACCTAATATCTTGCTTTCTAAGAAAGGCCGTGCACTTACTAATATAACATATAAGATAAATAATATTATTGAATTTCTTATATTACTCATAAAAAGATTATAGATGATTAAAGGCCATAATATTGCCCCTGGACCTATCACAGGTATTAAATCTAAAATTCCATTTAGAATAGCGAGCAAAATAACATATGGGTAACCTAAAATAGTAAATGTTATTCCTGTTAAGACCGTTGTATTAGTTAATATCAATAACTGTACTTTTAAATAACTGAAAATATCATTAATGATGCTTGAATCTAAGACTTGTGCAATTTTATCTTTAGATTTTAAGTAGTCGAGTATTAATCGCTTATCTTTACTTATAAAAAACGTGGCGATGATTGTAAATAATAATATTATGATATAACCTGGTATGTAAAAAGTAATATTCAAGGACCAATCGATCATACTAGAGAGATATCCTTCACCTCGTTGATATATATTATCTAAAATACGAGTTAATATATTTGTTACCATATCAGGCATTCTTTCAAACATTTCTTGTTGTCTTAATAACAATTTATCAATATATTCAACTATTTGTTCTCGGTATTCAGGTAGATATCTTGATAAATAGATTAATTCATAGGCTGTATTTGTAACTATAAAAATGGAAAGTAAAACAAATACTGTTAAAACAATTAATATCATAATCAAGACTGCTATATTCCTTGGAATCTTTTTAGATAACATACTGACTGGCCTATCAATAACAAAGGTAATTATTAAGGCAAGAAAGAATGGGGTTAAGGTAAAAATAAATATTTTTAAAGAAAATACTATAGCTAAAAATATTCCCACTAATATTATTTGTTTTTTCCATTTGATATTAGTTACATCCATTTTCAACTTCCCTCTTTTTAAACAAATATTTTTAGGATTATATTACTTATATTCTCTGATAACAAGTAATAACCTTCATTTCTATTCTAAATATCAAACATAACTTTGATGTATTACAAAGACTATTTACTTTAACCTAGTTTACTAATTATTTTTTCTAAATACCTTGATTTCATTTGTTTACTTGCCATTATTTGTTTAATAGGTGGTAGTTTTAAAATAGCAGAAACCACAGCTGCCATAGCCCTATGACTTGCAAATGCTTGGTTTTCAAAAATTAAATTTTGCAATTTCCCCTTTTCAATTGCCATCATAACTGTTCTATGTACCGAATTAAGGGGTGTTATAATTTCTTCCTGACGTCTTTTTAAGCTAAGACTCTCAAATTGACAAGTTCTAACACACACTCCACAACCAAGACATACCTCCCGATCAATTGTGATTTTATCATCACTTTTACTTATTGCATCAATCGGACAAGCTTCTATACACTTTTCACATTTACTACATTTTTCATGATTAATTGTAGGTAAATAATGAGTGGTTTGGACTGGATGTAAATTACCAAATTTTCTAGCTGCAACTAATGCTTCACAACAACAGCCACAACAGTTACAGATAAAAGCCGGATCTTTTCTTACATTTTCACCGCATTGCACAAGATTATGTTCATATGCTTTATGAAGTAATTCAATGCATTCAGAAGTTTCAACCCGGCGAGCATGACCATGCCTTATTAAGGAATCAGCTGTAGTATTAAAAGTCATACAGATATCCATAGGAGCATCACAGGCTTTATCCATATGGTGCATTTTATGGCGACAGTAACATGTACTAACTCCTATATGATCAGCATTTTCAATTATATGACTTGCTTTTTCATATTCTAGAATATGGACTAGATTATCTTTAGAAAGAACTTCCTCTTGTACATAGACACGTCCTAGTTTGGTTTCACTTCTCAAAAAAAGATCTTTGATAAAGTCTTCCTCTACATTTAGATATTGATAATATAATTCTGCAAGTAGCTCTTGATCAATATCATGTCTAACTCGCATCATCGAAAATTCAAAAAAACCTGCCATTGGAGGCGGAAGAATGTATTTTTTAACTCCATTATATTCTGAGTCTAAAAGAATGGCTCTTCCCGCAAGTTCTTCTAATATTTTTTTGGTTTTAACCTTATCTCGATTTAAAATCTTACTCGCTTTCTCTACTGTAAAAGGCTTTATTGGTAATTGAGCTACTACTTTTGCCTCTTTTTCACTAAATAATATACTCAATATCTTATATAAAGTTTCTGAAGGAGGAGCCCCCTGTGGAAATTGATTTAGTCTTTCTTCTAAATTTTTATATGCTGATTTTGCTGTTTTATGTGACACGGCTACTCCTCCTCAATAATTCCCTTAGTATTTAAATCTTCTCATAAGCACTTATTAGTTTCGAACAATTTTCTCTCGATTTTGCTTTTTATATTCATTTACCCTTTCAACCTGTAAGCTAAAGGATTCTAGTCTTGCTTCAATAACCTGTGTAAACACACTACCATCAACTTCAATAGCTAAAAACGGTAAAGAAGAAAATCTATCTAATATTTCTTCACTTTCCTTGTTTTTTATATTTTTTCTCTTCTGTTCTTCAAGAGAAGAATTTAAAATCGATTCAGCAACACGATGCGGCATACAACCAAAGGGGCCAATTATTATTACTCCATCTACATCATCAATTATTTCATCAACAGTTCCGCCAATGGTTAATACAGCTTCTCCAGTCAGCTCTGGAGATATTATACCTTCTGCAGATTCAACCACTTCCTCAATATCTGTCAGTTTATATTCACATAAACCCGAATCCGACATAATACTTTTAATTGTTTTATCAATACGACGCTGGAAAAATCCTTTTACACTGTGTTTAAATTTCTGTATAAAACCTGGTTCGGGCTTATTTATTCCATTTTCAAGAAGATAGTCGACATAATACAACCATTCATTATTGGGGGCTACCTTTGTGATGATATCTTTTTCAGCTAATTTTTCTACCAAATAACGGCGTGAGAATTCATCACTTCTAACATATATTTCTCCAGTTAGTGCAACTTTTTTTGCTTCTTCGTAATTCTCCTTTAATTCAATCATTGATAATTTTTTAGCTTCTTCTTTTAAAACATCTTTAACTTTAAACCAAGAATCATTTTCTAAGATCTTGAAAATTCTATTTTTACTTTTTTCAAAAGTTTTTAATGCATGTGTTTCATTTTCAGCTAAGGTTATAATTGTACTATAAATATCTTCTAAAACATCAGCAACTATTACAGATTGCCAACCTCTTAAAGTAAAGTCACGTCCCATTCCAGCATAACTGTTATCAGCTGTTAAAGTTAATAAAGCTACATCTTCTATTTCTTTTTCTTCGATCAAATTATTTATTAATACATTATATTGCCCAAACCGACAAGGACCAGAAGCTTCAGGCATAAAGTATACTAATAACTCATCCTCATTTTCCCTTTCATCAAGATATTTTAATAAACTTCCTAGGGTTAACTGTAAAGGTAAACACTCTTTTGAAGTTGAATTTGCCCTACCATATTTGAGTTCTTCTTTTCCAGGTGGATCACAAGCAATTGCATTTATTCCACAATACCTAAAAGCAGTAGCAAAAGCTTTACTAGTTAAACCTCCCATGGAAGGGATAAGCACCTTAACTTTATCATCATATAAAGAGTATCTATCACCTGAAGAATCAATAAACTCTACATCGTTTTCATAGTCTATTTCCGCTTTTCTATAATTACTTTCTTCAATTTTAGGTAATGAATTTTCTTCTTGTAATTTTCTATAACTATCCACAACATCTAGAAAAGCTTCTATTCTAGTATTTAATCCTGCATCTGCAGTGTGACTATCTAACTCTAAAGTAAGAGATGGCTTACTACCATTTTGATCCCGGAAGTAATTTATTAAAAATGAGTCAGGTCCACAACTAAAGTTTGTAATATATGCACCAAATAGTGAAGAATGTTTACTAACAAAATCTGCACCTTTCATTATTTTTTGGCCCATTGACCAATACATTTTATCAAAAACATCAATATCATCAATAGGCAACATATCGAATGATAAAATTAGTTCACCTCTTGATGCAAATTTATGTGGGATACCCATATTTGCTTCAGAAACAAAGGCATTATAAGGTCTTCCAAAAAGTACCACAGCTTTTTCAGAGGGATTTTCTTCTAAATATTCTAATACTTCTTTTCCCATCTCTTTTAATTTGCTTTCAAAATCTCTTTGGTTTTGAACTGCTTTTTTGTATGCTTTTTTAACCCTATCTTTCGGAAAACCAAGTTCCTTACCAACTTTTACAAACTGTGAAGTAGCAGATTCATATCCGTCTTTAAAACTTAAAACCGGAGAGAAAACATTATCTTTTTTAAGTTTAGGCCAAACAGAACTTAAATAATATGGTTCAGCTTGAGCCATCGGACAAAGCATACTTTCTTCTGCACCATTTTCGACAAATAGTCCCTTGATGTGTGGCAAGAAAATATAGTCATAGCTATAATTGGAAAGCAAATCATACATATAACCATGGCTTATCTCAACAGGATGACAGAAAGCCGCTGTTTCCTGTTGTATACCTTCTTCTTGCACTTCTTTGGGTAAAACAACCTCTAAGCCCAGCTCGGCAAAAAACTCTGAATAAAGGGGCAATAAGGAGCTAATAGCTAAAGAACGATTCATTCCTATCTTCCCTTTATAATTTTCATCATCTGGTTTTGAAAAATATTCTTCGAAAACCATGTTTTCTCTCTTATTGATAAGATCTAGTTTTCCCACATCATATTCTACATCATGTGATAAATTAACATATTTATTACAAGCACCACCAAAAGGATATTTTTTATTTTCTATTTCCATTACATTAATTTCACATTGTCTGTCACAGTCTTCTTTACCGCCCTGACAGGTAAAGGGCTTATGATAGATTATTTCTCGAGTTGCCAATTCATTTAAATCAAATTCTTTTTCATCAGTAAGCCCCAACTTCAAATGCTCTTTAACCATTAATGCTTCACCGTAAGCACCCATTAAGCCCGGTTCAGGTGGTACAATAATTTCTTTATCAGTTAAAGCAGCCATTGCAATTGGGACAGCTCGATTATAGCATACACCACCTTGCATAAAGACCTTTTCGCCTACTGGTCTATTGCCTTTTACGCGGTTAGTATAATTTAAACATATGGAATATACTAATCCGGCACAGATATCTTCTATCTCTATACCTTCTTGAATTGCACTTTTAATATCACTACTTATAAATGCTGAACATTGATCATTAAAATTAGGTGGGTTTTCTCCTTTTAATGCAATATCCTCTATTTCTGTCATTTCAATGTTGAATGATTCATGAGCGGCTTCTTCCAAAAAGGATCCAGTTCCAGCTGAACATGCCTCATTCATTGCATAATCAGTAGGAACCTGATTTACTATGTAAGTATATTTTGCATCTTGTCCTCCGATTTCAAAGATTGTATCAACTTCTTCATCAAAAAAGACAGCCGCTTTTGCATGAGCCATAATTTCATTGTGTATTGAATCGGTTAAAGCATGTAATCCCACGATCTGACGTCCTGATCCAGTAACACCAAGCCCTACTATATTTATATCATGTTCTCCTACTTCTTTTAATAGTTTTTTATAGCAATTACGGGCAGCTGCCACGGGGTCACCACTTGTTCTAAGATATACTGACTCTAATAATGCATTATCTTTTTCACGCATAAGGACTGCTTTAGTGGTAGTAGAACCTACATCTACTCCTAAAATACATCTATCTTTTGAACTGATTTCACCTCTTTGTATATCATGAAAAGTAACTTGATCTTTATATTCTTTCAAAGAGGGTAAGAAATCAAATGAACTTCCTTCTTTATCATAAAGATTACTCTTATTTAAACTGACACCATGTTTTTCACTCCATAAGGAGGCCCCTAATGCTTCAAAGTATTCCGCCTCTTCAGGTACTATTACTTTTCCAACTCTTTTTTTAAGGAAATCAATCATAACATGATTTCGGCTAGTACCCCCAACTACCATCACACTTTCAGGATGAAAATTAGATAGCAATTCTATTATTTTATCAGCCATCATACTGCATAAACCTGCTACAATTCTTCCTTTATCTTCTCCTTTATTTAAAGCATGTGTACAATCACTTTTACAAAAAACCGAACATCTCCCTGAAACATGGTAGGGATGGTCTATTTTGGCTATCTCTAGGGCTTTATCTAATGATAAATCCATTCTTTTTATCTGTTGTAAGAAAAATTCTCCTGTACCTGAAGCACATTTATTACCACTATGTACATCTGCAATTTTACCTTCTTTATCCAGCTCATAAGCCATAAAAGTTTCGCCACCAGCACTGACTATAGCTTCCACTTCACCATATTTATCTTTTAATTGATGGTAAGCTAACTCCGTAGCTTCTGGTTCTGATAGAGCAGGTAAATTAACAAAGTCTTTGAATTTTCTACCAGTAACAGCAAAATTAACTTCCTCATTAATCTCAAATTCATTTAAAATGTTTTTTAAAGTACCTTTAGCATTACCCTCATGAGGGTTTGTAAGGTAGTTACTTATTTTAAGTTCTTTACTATTTCTTTCAGTTTTAACAACTTTAATATTAGATGCACCCATACAAATTCCAATAGAAGACATATAAATCAATCCCTTTTTTATAGTTATATATTTAATATAATGTTAAATTAATACAAATAATCTTACTCTTAATAGTAATTTACATTATTTACAGCCCTAATGTCAAGTGCAAAAATGAATCAATAAAAGGTATATTCCAAACCATTCCCAGAAGACACACCTGCAATATTTACGATAACTAATCTTCAAGCTAATAAAATATATATTTATTTGTATATAATAAAAACTTCCCACTCTAATACTCAAATAAAAACATTACTTGAATACAAAAATAGGAAGTAAACTTATTAGTTATTTAATTTTTAAAATAATAACTACTCTTTTTCGAAAGCAACACAGCGTCCAATACTAGCTTCCATATCAACACCTTTCCAAGGGAAAAAGCCAATCATCAATCGTTTGTTACTAAGTTTATCAATCTCTCCACCTAAATTTTCAGCATGAATTATACCTTCGGGAAATAATTTTGTATGCATAAACTGTCTACTATCTTTATGAGAAAATATTTCATCTAAAGAATCTCCTAAATGTTTTTCTGCTTCGTTAGCTAAATCGGGGCGTAATTTTCTACATACTGTATTCATAGGATGATCTGCAGCGCCACAGTCGACTCCTATCCATTTTAACTTTTTTTTCATCGCCCAATCTGCAAACTCCATATTTGGACCAGGATGTTTCATAAAGTATCTTTCTTCATCAGCCTCTGGTTGATCCCAACTGTATTTATGATATCCTGTATTTATAATTAAGATATCTCCTTCTTTAACCTCGACTCTATCTTCAATCATTTTAGAATCATAAATATCATAATCAACCATTTCATCACTTAAATCCACTACAACGCCGTCACCAAATAATTCTTTCATAGGTATACTAGCAATATCTCTTCCAGCTGTCCAAAAATGGCGCTCACTATCTAAATGTGTTCCAATATGATTAGGGGTTGTAACAATCTGTCCGTTTACCCTTTCAGTAGACAATCTTTTAAAATATTTTAATTCAAATGGTTTAAAAGTTGGCCAAGGAGGAGTAGACACCCCAATAGGCTGTGTTAAATCATATAATTTCAAATCTTCACCTTCTCTATTATATTTTTATTATTAAAATCATAATATTTATCTGACATTTCTTATGTCAGTACTTCCAAATACAGTACTAACTTCAATATTCACAATATTATTATCCTTTTCAGATATATTACTATATTTATAGTCTCCAAATGTAATAATATTTCCATCAGGTAAGGAAGCTCTACCGAATGCAGAAGAAACATCCATTCTAACTGATTTATTTGAATCTAATAAAATCTCACTTGCTCCAAATATTGTATTGATTTTTATATCTTTTCTTACTGTATCAGACTTAATATCTGATAAATCGATCACACCGCTTCCAAATAAAATGCTGTACTCATCATTAATTTGGTCTGTAACTCTTATATTTGTGCTGCTAAATATTGCGGTATTCCCGTCAGGTATTATTATTCCACCTCCAAATAGAATGGCTGCTCCAACATATATTATTAAAAGTCCTATAATCAATCTTCCAAATGGTATATCAATATTGAAAGATCTTAAAAGTGCAGCCAAACCTACCAAAACTAAGATCACTCCTAAAAACGTTCCACCAAACAAATTATTTACTCTCATTAACATACCTCCTCTTAATAATATTCGCCTTTTATTTAAAACTTCCTTTTTTATCTAAAATAATAAAACAAGTCCAGCCTTTGTTATTCAAGGACTGGACCTTAAAAAATTTTTCATATTTAATGGAATTTTTATTTTTTTCTATCTAACTTTACATTAATCATTCCGGTACTTTTATTATTTAGCCAGCTATATAAGTTATTTATCTTCCATTCTTCATTTAAAAAGATATCAGATATTTCAAAACCAGCTCTAAATACATATTCTCCACCATCATAATGACTCAATGTTAAATGTAATAAATAACTATCAAAAGGATAATATAAATCTAAATGTTGAGAAAAATCGTAATTCCAGCCATCAACATTATGCCTTGAAGTATTTTTAAACGTAATCACACTATTTTTATATTTATATTCGTTTTGCAACTCAACAGTCTGATAATCTTTTTGGTCATTAAATTCATAAAAGTTAATAAATAATCCTAAAGTATTTTTAGAATTCAAAATATAATTTAGCTTACTATTATAATGTATCTCACTATTTTTTCCTCCTGAAAAATTCAGATTGCTATCCAAACTCATTTTGGGAGGTAAAATAGGTCTTTTAATACTTAAATTAGTTCGCGCCAAAAAATTTATTTCATTTTTTAAGAACCTTATACCTCCAGACCCTTCAATTTTTAATCCATCTTTAATAGGTCTTTCTTGTCCTAATAATATATTGGAGTATAAATCACTTTGATTATCCTCGTTATAAGTGAATTCCATTTTTATAAAATTAGTAGGAAGGATATTTTTTCTTGCTTTTCTCCATTTGGATTTATATTCTGTTTTTAATTCATTATCTTCTACTTGTTCAAATGCCTTTTTTCTCAATTTCACAGCTTCGAACCATTTGTTTTGCCATTCAGCATGTTGGGCTAAAATTGTCGTACGAACAGGTGAAATTTCTTTTTTTTGAGCCCTTTCAATTATTTCAGATGCCTTTTTATAATTCCCCATCCATCCGTAAATTCGGGCTTTTTGATTATAAAAATCCAATCTATCCGGATGTTTTTTTATTAGATCTGTTAATATATCCAAGGCTAATTCATATTCTTCATTCCAACTTAAAAGTAAGGCTTTATAATATAATAGATCTGGATTGCTTTCTATATCTGTATTATTTAGTAGTTTAAGGGCTTTATCTCTTTTTCCTTTACTAATTAATTCTTGGATGTATGAAGCTTCTAAATCTTTTCCCATAATAGGTATTGTGAATAATAAAATCAAAATAAATATAAATAAAATAATTTTATATTTCATATTCATAACACCCCAGATAACTTTTAATCGTCTAAATCATAATCGTTATTTTTCATATCGATTACATTATCTTTATGCTTTTTCTTTCCATCTTTATTAGAATCATATGGGTCATATTCATCAATAGTCTTTTTAATATAATACAGACCGATTAATAGTACAAAAATGTTATCCAATAATCCCGCTAAAGCAAAAAAGTAGTAAGGAATTAAAGTAATTGGAGAAATAAAATATATAAAAGGAACTATAAAAAGTGCTTTTTTTGTCCATTTTACATTTTCATCTTTGAAAAATTTGAATAATTTAAAGAAAAAATATGATGTATTCATCTTAAATCGCCTCACTTTATTTAATAAATAATATTCATAACTGTTTATATCTAAAACGCTTTTACGAGGATAGTTAATTAAATTTTATTAGCAATTTTTGTATTCAATTTATCATTTTCAAATACCCCAGTAAAACTGTACTCCAGAATTATTTTTTATTTTTAATCATTTTTATCAAACTCTTTATACTTATTTACTTCACAAGTAATAAAGTTCGTATAAAGATTATTATTGATATTATATACCAAACTATTGTTAAAGCAAAGAAAATATTATTACACCTAAAAGTAATTAGTTATCAGTCTTCCAAATCAGGTATCATTTCGGGAATGAAATCAAAAAAGTCCAAAACTAGCTCTGGTCGGTCTGTGATATAACCATTAGCTTGGAGGTGAGAGAATATATTTAACTGCCACCCTTTATTAATGACATAAGGAAATACAAACAAATTTCTATCATGGGCAAGTGCAATATGCCAAGGCCAACTTATAAAACCTTTAACACCAAATCCATGCACATAATTCTCTGATAAATCTAACCAACCCTCCCATTTTCTTTTTGTCATCATATTGTTATTCAGTAATAGAACTCTAAAAATTTCAGGAGCAAGCTTTTTAAATTGTTTTAGAGTCTCTAAATTCAAGGAAAAAATAATTACTTTACTGTTGTAATTTCTACTATTTTCATTATACCAGCCTTGTTCTTTTAATAAATTAATCACATCTGAGGTTATATTCTGATACTTTTCTGATTCTTTTAAATCTAGAATTACTCCTGTATTATTTTTCCCACTCTCTGCTATTTTAAGTAATTCTTCTAAAGTAAGTATTTTAAGGCCTTTGTAATTTTTATCAGCTTTTCGGGGATGTTTTTTATTAAACCATGAACCAAAATCCAAATTTAAAAGTTCTTCATAAGTAAATGTACTGATATGATCTTTTACTCTTTTAGGATATATGTGCTCAATATTTGAAGTTCTCTTTAAATTGTTATCATGTAATAAAACTAATTTCCCATCACTAGTTTTGTGGATATCTGCTTCCAAATAATCCACTCCCATATTAACCGCTTTTTTGAAAGCTGGTTTTGTGTGTTCTGGAGCTATATCAGAAGCACCACGATGGGCTATTATTGTTGGGTGTGGAATATTTAAATTATTTAATATTTCTTCTCCCCTTTGAGATGGTCTAATAAAATAATATCCGCCATAAACTAAGAAAAAAACTGCTAATAATAATATTATTATGGGAATAATTATTTTCATAGTTGACACCCCTCAAACTTATCAGGTTTATAAATATATTTATAAATTAATAATATTTGGGGAAACTTTTTCAGAATAAAAGTGTTAATATTATTTTACCACTAAAACAGAAGTATTGGCATGTCTTACAACTTTATCACTTATACTACCCAAGAAAAATCTTTTTACCGCTCCTAAACCCTTATCAGCTAAGACTATTAAATCAAAATTGTTTTCTTCTGCATAATTACAAATTTTTTCTGCGGGATCATTATCATATTCAATTACATTTTTGATTTTAATATTACTATCATTAAATAATGAAGCAGCCTCATTTAATATTTTTTGCCCTTTAAGTTCTAATTCTTTTTCATTTTTTTTAATCAGTTTTTCTAGTGAATCCTCATTTCTATAAGCTTGAAGTTCACTCAATTCTATAGTAGAAGTATCAAGTACGGTTATTATGGTAACTTCTAAATCTAATGATTTATTAAATTCCACAGTCTTCTCTACTGCCTTTTTTGAGCTTTCAGAACCATCAACTGCTAACAATAATTTATCCATTTCTTTCCTCCTATGTTAATAACTTTTTTCTGTATTATACTTTACTTATTCTTAATTATTTCATTTGTTCTTTAATCTTTATTATTAATTCCTATTTCTGTTTTTCCAAATAAATAATATACAGCTTCTTTGAATTGTTCATACATATTGAGATCTTCAAGTTCTTTTAAACTAATTACTAAATTTTCATAGTACCATTTTTGTTTATCATAACCTCTATTAAACCTCTCCCAAAGATCATCTCCTATTTTATCATGATCTCTTATCATACTTCTAATATTACTCAATTTATCAGCACATGCAATATATTTTATGTCCAAATCAACATTTTTTAAGTGTTTTACAGTATATTCTTTTCGTTGTTCCCAGGAAGTGTTTTCTCGGTTTTCCAATTCTTCTGAAGCACCTATGACAAGATTAGTAATCTTCTCTCCAAACTCATCCATTAAATCATCAACTGTAATGTAAGTATCTTCTAAAGTATCATGTAGAAGTCCGGCAGCAATTATTGCATCAGACATCTCATTTTTCTGTAAAGTTAAGGCAACTTCTATAGGATGTATGATGTAGGGAAGGTTATCTCCACCTTTACGTGTACCACCGTGATGAGCTTTTACAGCAATCTCTATCGCATCAGCTATAAGTTTATTTTTCTTTAACTCCATAAATTTACCACTACCTTTTTATAAATATTTACTCATCATAATTTTCTGAAATCTATTTTTGAAATATTCACAAATACACTACAAAAGAAGTGAAATAGCCCCTTCATCAAATGATAAGGGGCTATAATAAGATCTAATTTTAAAGTTATTTAAAATTATTATATTTGCTTTTATTCATTAGAAAGATTATCAAAATAACCCTGGATTAAAATAATGGGAGTGCCCTTATCTCCACTTCCACTTACTAAATCACAAAGACTTCCTAATAAATCAGTAATTTGTCGGGGAGTAGTTCCCTGGGCTCTACCTTTACCAACTAAATCACTATCTTTATTTTTAATTTCATTTTTCATGGCACTCAATAACTCTTCACCCTCTAAATCCTTTAACTCGTTATCAGCCAAATACTTCAGCTTTACTTCATTAGGGGTCCCATTTAATCCTGAAGTATATGCTGGTGAAACAACCGGGTCTGCCAACTCCCATATTTTACCAACTGGATCTTTAAAGGCTCCATCACCATAAATCATAACTTCTATATTTTTCCCAGTTATCTCTTTTAATTTCTTCTGCACATCATTTACAAACCTCTCTCCATCGCGAGGAAAAAGTTTGAGTTCAGTTTCGGAAGCTTTATTCGAACCTAATAATCCGTATTCGGGGTTATAACCTCTGCCTTTATCTTCAACACACAAATCATCCAACCCTAATACCTTTTTTGCACCTTTACTTTTTAAAGTGTTTTTTGTTTTCTTTCGTGTATGGATATCCGCTACTAAAACTTGATCAGTATATTCTAAAATGGTTTGAGGATTATTTGATAAAATAATTTCTAATTGATTATCCTCTACTAAATCTTGATAATATTTCACATAATTTATACCAGTAAATGGGTGTTTATACTCCCCAAATAATTCTAAATACTTCTTCTCACTTAACGTGTCTTTATAAGGGTCTATATTTTGTTCTTTCATATCTTTTAAGTCCATCAATGAATTTCCAACTTCATCTCTTGGGTAACTTAATTGTAAAAATAATTTACGATTGCTTTTAGCTATTCCTTTTAAAATCATTGAAAATCTATTTCTACTTAAAATAGGAAATACTATTCCCAATGCTTCTCCCTCAGAATAGTTATTTTCAATTTCCTGAGCTATATCATCTATACTTATATAATTGCCCTGAGCTCTTGCTACAATTGATTCTGTAATTCCAACCACATCTCGATCTTTAAATTGATAACCTGCTTCTTCTTTAGATGATAATAAGGAAGAGACGACAATATCAACCAAATTATCTCCTTCTTTAATTATAGGCGCTCTAATTCCTCTGACTTCTGTTCCAATAGTTCTCATAAATTTAATCCACTCCTCAATCCTCTAATATTTTTATTGCTTTTATAGATATTAAAATAAATAACAGGTATTAAATTAATGTCTCTTAAACTTTTATAGCTATAATTCTTTATGTATTAAATTATACCATATAATATATTATCAATAAAGAAAAAACCCCATTCAAATCGAAAGACTTGAATGGAGTCAAAGAAATTTTATTTTGTTTTGAGAGCTTCTGGTTGCTCTTCTTTTAAATATATTTTACATTGCTTTAAATCCATACCAAATTGTCTTACTAATTTTTGTAATAATTTATTAATTACATTTATACTCAAATTAGTTTCAATAAATACTTTTTTACAATCAATATTAATTATTTTTGGTTCTGACATATTTTTTCTTTCAAAAGAAAAGTATGGTCGCCTCGCTCCTTTAAAGTCCTCATCATTCATGAAACTTATAAATTTTTTATTATCTCTATCCTTTAATATTCTACAAGTTTCTACTAGCATTTCTTTCCAAGAATCTACTTTAACTTCTTTATTCCCTAAAATAAATACACACGGCTCTGTATATTTTAAATCTTCATCAAGGTAATGAACTTTCTTTTTATTTAAAGAATATTCTTAATTTATTATATTATCTTTATCTTTTTTAGGATCTTTTCCTTTATTTTCTTTTACTTTATTTGCTATGTTTTTTGTTTTTTGATCTTCTTTTATTGATTCTTCTTTATCTATTTTCTTGTTTTTCGTTTCTTCTTTATGAGATTTTATTTTATTCTTTTCTTCTTGTTTTATATTTATATCCTTAATAGTATCGAAAGTTTTTCTGTCTTTTATTTTTTCATTGTTAGATATCGTAACTAGTCCTATTATATCATCTAATTTTTCTATGTACTCCATAATCTCTTCCGATTTATCTATATGCTCTCTTGCTGCATTGTACTCTTTTTCTTCCATTAATTCAGACATTGACTTAGCAATACTATCATTAGTCTTTTGTAACAATTCTTTTAATATTTCTAATGAAACTTTCATGTCATTTAGACCTTCAGGGAAATTTTCCTCTAAAAATTTAGTTAAATCTTTAATTTTATCCATTTTAATCCCCCTATTTTTTTACTTTTCTTTCTAACTTTCCTTTTTAACTTTTACTACTTGCCCCTCATTTGTTCTTATAACAATATTTTTAATGCAATTATTGCACCGTTTTCTAAAAATACCATTTAAAGGTTGCTTTTCATAAGTAACTTCTTCACCACAATGAGGACATGTAACTGTTATATCTGTAAATGGCAAATTTTTTACACCTCCCTAAGTGATTATGATATATTTATAATATAGAAAGCTAATCGTATTTTTTAATTTCACAAGTAAATAATCTCAGTATAACTATAATTGTTTATAATTCACAATTATCCTGCTTCTGATTTGTAATTAATTTTTTATATAAAATGTTATATCATACTTTTTAAAAAAAGATAAATAAAAAATCCTGGCTTTAAGATAAAAGCCAGGATACGTTATACTAAATTATCATTATATTATTTTTTCATAGTTGTTTAAATAAACTTTTTATCATAATTTTTCTCAACTTCTTCAATTTTTAAAGGTTTACTAAAAATATACCCCTGAATTAAATCACAGTTAACTTCAATTAGTTTATCTCTTCTTAGTTCATCTTCAATTCCTTCAGCTACTACCTTTAAATCCAAACTGTGTATTAAAGAAATTAAACTATCTATTGTATTAAAGTTGTCTTTAGAAATAAATTGGTCATTCAAAGATTTATCTAGTTTGACTTTATCTACAGGGATAAATGTTAAATAATTAAATGAAGAATAGCCCTTTCCAAAATCATCAAGAACAATTTTTACTCCTAATTCCTTTAATTGTTTTAAGAAAGTAATTGAAGTTTCCTTTTTTTCTAGTAAAACGCTTTCCGTAATTTCGATTTCTAATAGACTAGGTGTAATATTCTCTCTGTTAATTAAATCTTCAAGAAACTCAATATAATCAAAATTATTCAATTGGTAAGGTGAAAAATTGATTGAAATACTAAGTTTGCGCTTCTTCGATTTTTCCCAAATACTAATTTGTTTTATTGCTTTCTCGGTAACCCATCTTCCGATATCATTAATAAATCCTTTTTTCTCAGCAATGGGAATAAATTTATCTGGGGTTATATTATAATTTTTAAGTCTTAATAAAGCTTCAAAACCTTCAGGCTTTCCAGTTTTTAGATTTATCTGTGGTTGATACTTCAACTCAAAACCATCATTATCAATAGCTTCCCGTAGAATTCTTTCTATCTCTTTTTCCTTTTCTAATTTATCGGTCATATACTGGTCAAAAAATACATAATTCTTCTCTGAAATTTCCTTAGCTTTATACATAGCTGTATCTGCATTAGCTAGTAATTGATTTACATCTACACTATCATAAGGATAAAGACTTATCCCCATACTAAAATCTATAAATATCTTTTGGCCATTAATCTTATATGGCCTAGAAAAAACTTTATTGATAATTTCTATATCTTCTTTTATATTTTTTATATCCTCTTCATTTTTTATTAATATTAAAAACTCATCACCACCAAATCTTGAGATGAATATGTTCTTTTCATTAATTTTGCTTAATTCTTCAGAAATTTTTATTAAAATCCTATCTCCATAAACATGCCCCATTGTATCATTAATTTCTTTAAAATTATCTAGATCGAGTAACATCACAACACCTTTTTTATTATTATCTAATTCAGTAGCTAAAATATCTAGAAATTTTCTCCTATTTGGTAAATTTGTTAAGGAATCATGATTCGCTAAATATTTAATAGATTGCTTTTTTTCTTTAAGTTCATTAAAATACTTTTGAGCTTTATCTAGAACATTATTTATAGATTCACTTAAAAATTTAAAATCCTGATTTTGGGTATTTGTAATTCTATAATCTAAATTATTTTCTAAATCTATATTATTAATAGCACTATCAAATATTCTTAACGGTCTAATTACATATCTGTTTTGTAACCAGAAAAAAGTTAAAATGACTACTAATGATATAAAAAAGGCAGTAATAAATGACTTTAATAATTGGTTAAAGGTTTCAGTATAATAATTTAACGGAATAAAATGACTTAATTGCCAGTTTGTATTATTAACATCTGTATATGAATAAAAACCTTCTTGTTGGTCTAAAGTTATTTTATATACTTTATTGAGTTTATATTGATGAGTGTTGATTTTTTCATTAAATCTATTATTTAATTTAGGTAATCCATTTTCCAAATTATAATTTAAATTAGGATGAGCTAAAACATTATTCTCACTATCTGTTAACATAAAAAAACCTTTTTCAATTACATTCTGATCTTCAACAAAAGAAATGATATTATCAATAGAAACGTCTCCAGCTACCACTCCTAAAAATTCACCGTTTTTTTCACTATAAACAGGAGCAGCTATAGTAATAATAATATCGTCTTCACTTGCATTGATAAATGCTTTGCTATATATTAATTCATCTTTTTTTACAGCTTTTTTATACCATGGCCTCTCTCGTAAGTCAAAGCCTTCTGGCATTTTCCAACCACTAGCGTTAATCATATTGTTCTCTTTAGAACCGAAATATATAGAAAGAAAATCTTTATTTTCATTCATTAATAGTTCAAGGTAATTTAATATTTCTTGATTACTGTGATTTTCGATAGCTATATAATTTTTAGCATCATTTATTAGCTGTCCTTTTTTATTGAGATAATTATCAATTTTTTCATCTACCAAATTAACAGACATCTCAGTCATTCTTTCAACATTATCCTCAAGTATATTGTTATTATTTAAATATTGCAGAAAAAAAGTTGCTGAAATAACCACTAGAACAATGATTCCCCATAAATAAAATTTCTTTATATAATCTTTCATAGTTTCCCTTTCTAATAATTGATAATTTTATAACTTTATATTTCTAACTAATATCTTAAAATTTACGTTTTGTACGTTATCAATTAACTGACTTTAAAAAATAAATGGTATTTTTTAAGAAATCCATTTGTATATATAATGATACTTAATTTAAGTTTTTTTAGGAATTATTAATTTAATCCTTAATGATTATATAATAACTATTACTAATAATCAAAAATTAAAGGTAAAAATATTTTTGAACATAGAAAAAAACCCCTCTAATGAGAGGCTTTAAGATGAGTTTTTAAATAATTATCTATTTAGTTCTATCACAAGATTATCTCCATTTTGTATTGTTGAATTTAATTTTGCTTTTTTACCATTAATTTTAATATCCAAATTATTTTTCATTTTATCAGATATATCATAATTAATCTGGCTAAATATTCTATCAACTGTTAATCGTTTAGATGTAACATTAATTTCATCATCCTCTTGAATTTTATAATTTAAATCTTTTTGCTTCCCATTAACTTCTATATTCCATAACTTATTTGGGATTTTCAAATCACTTCCATTAAAAGTTATCTCTATTTCATTTGCACCCTGACTTTTTAATAGTTGGTTGATGGTTAATCCTTTGTCATCAAGTCTTGTAATACTTAATTTTAAACCATCTTCAAGATGTCTATCTAAATCTACTATATCGTCATTCTCTTTTATTAAATAAGGTGAATCAAATAGTTCCTTTTTGTTATCATTAAAATAAAAAGTAAAACTTTTGTGTTTAAGCTGTTCAGATGGTATTTCTAAAATTTGTGAAACACCATCTTGAATTGTTTCGGGAACTTTATACTCAATATTTGCACTATCTTTAATTTTAGTATCTTTTGAAACCAATTTACCATTTTGAAAAATTTGAGTTTCAACTTTGTTTTTACTTCCATTTAAATATATATCATATGAGACCAAATCTTTATCTAGTATAAGTTCTTCGATCAGTGCTTGTCCATCTTTACCTTGTTTTGCATATTCAAAAGTGATTTGATCACCTGTATTAATCTTTGTATTAAGATCAGCTTCATTTCCATTTAAAAATATTGAACCTCTTTCACCTAATTCACCTGTTATAGTTTTTAATTCACCATTAATAGTACAGGTTAAACCCATCCCAACCGAAGGAGTTAACTTATCTATGTCTATATCAGCTGCTATCAAGGCGTCTGCAATTGTGGGATTAGAAATGGTTAACAAATTCACCATTTCTTTATTGACCTGTACTTCAATGAAAATAGCTTTGCTCTGAGTTTCATTGGTCGTCACTGCAATTCCTATTGGAGTGAGGGTTTGTGTTGTATTAATATTTTTTATATCACCAAAAATATTATCTAAATCTTCCTTTTTTCTAACTCCAATTCGATTCGGTATTAAATTTATTTTTTCAGAAAACTTTTCCTTTAATCCCGGAGTTAGACTCCCGCCCCCTATAAAAATAACAGCCTGGGGTGGATTAGAATTAATATTCAATATACTTTCTGCAATTGACTCAGACAAAGTATCTAATTGAGGCTCTATTACAGAAATAACCTGTTGACTATTAATATCCAATTCCTCTCCTAAGATAGTTTTAACCATTATCGATTCTTCTTTATGTAAACTACATTTGAGTTTTTCCGCATTATTATAATCAATTAAAAAATTCTCAGAAATAATTTCAGTAATTTCATCTCCAGCAATCGGGACCATATCATAACCTATTATAGAACCATCTTTAGTAACAGCAATATCTGAAGTACCTGCTCCGATGTCAACTAAGGCCAGATTAAAACTACTCATTGATTCAGGGATTACAACCTGAGAAGCAGCAATTGGTTCTAAGGTTAGATGTTCCACTTCAAGATCTACCCTATTTATAACCGATAATAATGAATCAATTACTATTCTGGGTAAAAAGGTAGCAACTAGTTCTACTTCAATTGTTTTACCCCTTTGCCCAACTAATTCTCCAATTTCCATATCATCTAATAGATATTTTCCAGTACTATATCCAATGAAATGATAATCAAATTTATCTTCAGAACCAGTAAGATTACTTTGGGCTTTTTGAATCCCCATCAATTCCAATTGTTCAACATCATCTACTTCTATGTATCTTTTTTTATCAAGTTGATAACTGTATCTTTCTGTAACCGTTTTTAAAGCCCTCCCCGCTGCAGCTATGGCAACTTTTTTAAGATTAGTACCGGTATTTTCTTCAATTTCTTTTTTTACATTTTCAACTTCGCGGGCTACCTCTTGCACATTATGAATTTGACCATCAAGCATAGCTCTAGTTTCATGTTCTCTAACAGCTGAAGCTATTATTTCATATCCATTTTCACTTTGTTTCATTAATAAACCGATTATAGTTCTTGTACCAATATCAAGTGCAAAAGTTAAATCCTCTGTCATTTTTATTATTCCTCCTATATAAGGGCTTGTTTTCTATTATATATTTTTTACTCTGATATAATATTTTCTATATTAAAGGCGCTATACCTTTAAATATATATGATATAAATAGAAGGCCAGCCTTTATTAAATAAAGACTGACCCTCAGAAACAGGTTAGTATCGAAATTATTTAAATATTTAATCCAGCCACTTTGCAATTAAGACACTAATTTCAAATAAAACTAACAAAGGAGCTGCTAGTAGTAATTGTGAAATTAAATCAGGGGGAGATAAAAAGGATGCTACAATAAAAATAACAACTATAAGATACTTTCTATATTTTCTTAATGTAGCTGCAGAAATTAAATTGAATTTAGTCAATAGAGCCACCAAAATTGGTAATTCAAATACAATACCAAAAGACAAAAGAATAGAACTAATAAACCCTGTATAATTTCCGAAAGAAAATTTCGGCTGAATAACAGGTGTCGATAATTTAACAAAAAAGTCAATAGTAATGGGAATTATAACCCGATAAGCAAAAAATCCTCCTAATAGAAAAAGGAAAAATCCCATAAAAAGTGCTAATCCTAAATACCTTTTTTCTTTTTTCTTAAGACCAGGTACTATAAATACCCAAATGTTCCAAAAAATTATAGGGGATGTGATTATAATCCCAGCAACAAGAGAGATCTTTAAATATGATAAAAATAACTCTGGTGGTGTTAAGTATATAAAATCTAGTTTTCTTACTGGCTCTAATAATAAATCTATTAATGTTTCTATATAGATATAACTTCCAATTGTTCCTGCTATAACTATACTTACAATAATAATTAGTCTTTTTCTTAATTCAGCTATATGTTCTATTATTGGTAATTTTAGATCATCCACCTGTCTCATCCCCTATCCATTACTATTCTGTATCTTTTTTGCTTTTCTCTTCATTAATATTTGTACTGTCTTTGATCTCATTTGCATGATCTTTAAATTGTCTTATAGCCTTTCCAAATGCCTTTCCTATATCAGGTAATTTTGAAGGTCCAAAGATAACCAAAGCTATAGCCAAAATTAAAATCAACTCCATTGGACCTAATTTTCCAAACATCATATACATCCTCCTTTTTGTATTTTTTTTAAAAAAACTACTGATCTTCAATAATTCTATCAGAATAAGTATATATTATTGGTTCACTTCGTGATATTCTGCCAACAACTGTGATTGAAGCTTCTTTTGCTATTTTTAAAGCCAAATCGCTAGGTATACTCCTAGATACAATTATTGGAAAACCAGTTTTAGCCACTTTTAAAACCATGTCAGAAGAAATTCTTCCGGAAGTGAAAATTATGCTATTTGAAAAATCTATTTTTTCCATAACTCCTTGTCCGATTATCTTATCAACTGCATTGTGTCTTCCTACATCTTCTTTTAAATAAAGTAATTCCTTTGGACTTGCAATAGAAGCACAATGAACGCCACCTGTCTTTTTATATACAACAGTTTCAGTAAACATTTTACTAGCAAGAAATCTTAATCTGCTCAAATTAATTTTTATTTTTGAATGAATCTCTTCTATTGATTTTAATTTCTCTTTATCTATTGCATTTCCACAACTACTAGCTAATAATTCTTTAAGAGAATATTTAGATTCTGATATTTCATTTTTTACATCAACATTAATAGTTTCCATCTCTTCACAAGCAGCTACGTAATTGATTTCTTCAATTTTTTTAATAATACCTTT
Source organism: Halanaerobiales bacterium (assembly GCA_021736945.1). Taxonomy (GTDB): domain Bacteria; phylum Bacillota; class Halanaerobiia; order Halanaerobiales; family M55B127; genus M55B127. The sequence continues at coordinate 25,012 of JAIPEX010000009.1, forward strand.
AATGTAAAGATGGCCTACTGCTAATTCTTTAAGATCTTGCGGAGTGCACATAAAAGTAACTATATCTTTTCCATTTACAGTTAAATCTATAGGAGTTTCCGTACATATATTTGTTTTTTCTTGTATTGTATTCTTTTTAAATTTTCTCATACTTTATTTCCCCCTAGGGAATTTCTTTTCTAATAACTTCAACCCATTCTGTAAGTCCTATTGCATGGTCTTCTTCCATATGTGCATTTGAATAAAGGTAGAGGGCACCATTGGAAGCCACTATTTTTTTAATGTCTTTATAATCTGTTTCCTCTACCATTTGATCAATTACTTGATTTAATACATCCTCTTCAAGATAAAATGGACTTTTCTTAAATACTTTTATATCTGTCGGTCTCGGATATATCTTGGAATCTTCTCTAACAGTTTCAGCTATTAATTCTTTTAGATTATCTTCTTCAACTTTTGCCATCATAGTTGCATATTTTTTTGTCATACTATCGTCGGAAAATATATATCTGCCTTCTTCTCCACTAAGAACTCTAATATCATTAAATTGATTATCACTTTTTAATATTTCTATCTTTTTATCAATTTCTTCATCTGATAATTCTAAATCTATTTCTTTCAATTCATTTCTTTCAACTATGTTTCCTTGCGAAGAATTAGTTCTAATATATTTTGATATTTTATTTAAAACTTCTTTTTCTGTTTGTTCTTCACTCATAATTTACACATCCTTGTATTTCACGAGAAATTATGCACAATAAACATGCATAATTTCTCGTTATTAATACTTTAAGCCTGGTAAGGTAATAAATTTTTATTAGCTAATTCTCTTTTTACATCCTGCATACCAAGTTCATCTAGGGTTTCAGCAGTCGGAGCACCTGTTTCAGGATCCCAACCTAACTCTTGATAAAGCATTGTTTTAGCTTTTTCCATATCATCTCTATCCATTTTAATTGTACCAGCATCAAATGGCTCTTTATCAGGGTCCATATCAAATACCCAATCAACTATTTGATCATGTTCATTACGCATATCTACTGTTCCCATCTGTTTAACTGTCATTGCGCGATGTAGTGTTAAAATTCTTCTACCCATTTCATCAAGCTCTTTTTCACTTACTTTCATCCCAGTCGCTTGAGAAAAGTATTGGGCTTCTAGAGTAGTATCTCCACGATAATTTCTTTCTTTCAATGGAGAAGTTACCATTGGGAACATCCAGTTACAAACAGTCATGGAATCATGTAAGACATTCCTCACTAAACTCCATTTTGCAAAACGCGCCTTTGCACGATTCATTGGAGTATAATTGGCAGGTACATCTATTGCCTCTTCTGAACCCCATGTTTCTGCAGCTATTTCTTTTTGTAATTTAATAGGTAAACCACTACCTAAGAAGTTCTGATGAGAGTGGCACATTGGGTCACGGTTAAATATTAAATTGATTAATGAACCTACTTGACCATTTGATTCATTTGCATGGTGCACTGGATAACCTAATGGTGACCAAAGGCTATTAGTCTGGTCATTCCAGTAATCCTCACCAAAATTCCATCTTTCTGCCAATTGAGCTGCTCCATCACCAAGATGGCTAATTTCTCCTTCTTGATATGCAATTCTTCTATATAAATCTACTAAGAACTGAGGATCTCCTTTTTCATATAAATCCCAAGGTATATCATTATATTCTTCTGCGGGAAGTACTTCTTTTAAAATATCATTATCATATGCATATTTTAAGTCTCTTCCTAACTGACCATAATTAAACCAAAGGCCATAATCATCTGCTAATTGAGCACCTAATGTTTTATTTAGGAAATTATCTTTTTTGGTTTCATAATTTTGATTTACATAATAATGGTTCCAAAAACCCATACAGGTATTAGATACATATCTTGATACTCCATATTTTTCTAGTTCTGGAACCTCAAGACTTGAGTGACATCTAATTGGGCAAGATTGACATCCTCCCATTCTGACTGTATAATCTTCTGAAATTTCACCAAGGTCTTTAATTGCCTTCATAGTTCTATAGCCAATCTTATTGGTTTCTTCAGGCGGACAAATTCCTGTTTCTACTTCTTCATCAGCAGCTCCCCAATATAGTCCTTCTTGAGCAGTCCAACGACTAGAAGAATCATGATATTCTGCCCATGGTTGAGGAGTACTTGGTACAACATGCTGGTTATTAGCTCCAATAATTGACATTACAAATTCATTAAGTTCTATCCAGTCTTTCTTATCAGCAGCATATTCTACTGATTGAGTTCCAACAATTCCAATTGCTTTAAGGTTTTTAGAACCCATAATTCCACCATGACCACCAGCTGAATGGTTTCCATTGGTCATGATAGTAGAAAGATTTACCTGGTTTTCACCAGCCTGACCAATTGCTGCAACTTGTGCTTCTTTACCCATCATTCCAGCAATATTAGCAGTAGTATCAAAAATTCCTTGCCCCCATAATTTGGAAGCATTTTCTAAACTAACATTACCATCTTCAATTCTTAACCATACTGGTCTAGGTGCTTTACCTTCAATTACAATTGCATCATACCCTGCATATTTCATCTCGGGAGAAAAATGTCCTCCCATATGTGAGTCACCAATTAAATTTTGTGGATTAGCAGGTAATAATGAAGTTATGTTTGTTCTAGCAGTACAGGGAGCTCCAGTACCAGTAAGTGGTCCCGCGGCGAAAACTATTTTATTTTCTTCATCAAAAGGATCCGTATTTTCTGGTACTTCATCCCACATAATTCTATATCCAATTCCCATTCCACCTATATAATCTTTATAATTAGCTGTTTTTTCAGTGGAAATGGAACCAGTTGACAAATTAACTCTTAATATTTCTCCAGCCCAACCTTTGTATTGTGGCATATTTCTTACCTCCTAGTTAATTATTTTCTATAAGTTTTTCACGTTCTATTAATACATGTTCTACATCTTCCCAGGCAATATATCTTATAGCACCTGTTGGACACCCTGCGGCACAAGATGGTTCACCTTCACAGAGTGTACATTTGGTTGATTTTTCTATTTCAGGGTCAACAGTAGGTATATCATATGGACATGCTACTGCACATCTGCCACAGCCCACACAACTGTCTTTATCAATCACTCTAGCTCCAGTCTTTTCATCAACATATATCGCATCCATTGGACATGCGTTAATACATCTTGGAGATTCACACTGTCTACATGTTTCACCTACTATTGTGAAATCTCCTAAATGGCCATCACCATTTTGATAATTGATTGTTGGACCCGTTTTTCCGAAGTTGTAATTTTGTCCAACCTTAATCCTGGAGATATAAGGATGAGCTTTGCCATCATTAAAAGCAGTACAATTAGTTTCACATCTCCTACATCCTGTACACTTAACAGGGTCAACTATTACAACCCCGTCAGCTAATTCAAATCCTTGAGCTTCAGCAGAATCGGTAAATAGATTTAATATCGAAAACGATACTGCTGCACCTGCAGCACCTTCAAAACTCTTTTTTAGAAATTCTCGTCGAGTTGTAGGTTTCTGCATAAAATTTTTGTCTTCTTCATTTTTCTTGGACATTAATTCATACCTCCTTATGTTTAAATTAAAAAAACACTTTCCTCATAAAGAAAGTGTTTTTTTTAACGAAAAGGATAGCGCCAGTTTAAATAAAATACTATTGGCACAGATTAACGCTACTCCTTTCCACTTCGGGAGGCATCAAAGTTTCCATTGATACCCTAACGGTCTTAATTCCATTAGAAAATTTAAACCGTAGGAAAAAAGACTCGGAGTATTTATCATTTTTAGTGATATATTTCACTATACTACATTTATATAATTATCATATTTAAAATCCGATTTCAAGCAATTAGTGAAATTTTTTACTAAGTATTTTCGTGAATTTCCTTTTCTTTACTATATGATTAGTGATTATAAGTATTTTTAATAAGAGGTTAATGATCTGTCTATACTTAAAATTATATTTTATAAATAACTTTTAAAATAAAAAAACCCCTCAGTTCAGAATAACTAAACTGAGGGGATATGTACAACCTACCTATTTATTATTTTTAATATTTTTTTCTTTTATTCAGAATGTTCCATAAGTAAATTCATAGTTTCATAAGCAAAATCAACCGCTTTTAGATATTTATTATATAATTTTCTCGGCTCTAAATTATAATATTTCTCTATGACTGAAATTTCTTCCCATTTAGATCTTTCAAAAGCAATTACCAATTCTAATATTTCTCCAAAAAGTCCTTTCTTTTTAGTTAAAGCCTCTTTTATTTCTTGTTTTACCGAAATTTCATCTAAAATATCTTCTATTGGTCTATTTAAAAAAGCATCCATCATTGAAAACATACCCATTGTAAATAACTCACCACTATTTTCTTCTATCTCAAAATCTTCAGCAAGCGATTCGGCAAACTCGGCTCTAGTTAGGGTATTAACAAAAAGAATATCCGGCTTATCATTCCTTAAACCTTCTGCAAGATATATAAGACTCCATTTCCTTAAACCATTTATCCCTAATAAAGTCGCTGCTTGTTTTATCGAAGAAACGTTATAACCATAATATGCAGCATTAATGGTACGCAGTAAGCTAACAGTCATTGACATATCATTTTTAATTATTTTTTCTAATTGATCAAAATCTAAATCTTCTTTATTTAATTCCTTTAAAAAGTTTAAATAATTTAACTTATAACCAGGCATTTCTCTATTAGCAACTACATCTGGTTTGGTAAAGAATATCCCTTGAAAATAATCATAGCCACAATCTTTAGCAGATTTAAATTGTTTATGTTCATTTATATTGTTTGCTAAAAATTTAATATTCTTATTATAAGTTTGTTTTATTTTTTCAATAAAATCTTTGTGCTGATCATTATTATATTTATCAAAATCAATTTTTATAATATCAGCATATTTAATTATAGATGACTCTATTTTTTCTGGAGTAATATCATTTAATATTATTAGAGCCCCATCTTTTTTAAGCTTTTCTATAGTTTGAATAGCTTTAGAGACTTCTTTTATATTTTCTGAAATTTCAATTCCCAAATTGTCTTTTGATAATAAATTAGCTATCTCACTTTTTAAAAGTTCACCAGTGAAATTAATAAAAATCTTTTTCCCGTTAGATAATCTTTTTTGCTCAATAAATTCAACATCATTATTGATTTCTTCAGCAGTAATACTAATATTTTCTTCCGCAATTTTAGTATCATAAGTTTTTTTAAAAATTATTTCAAAAGCAATAACATTTTGATTGGAATCTAATATTGGTTGTCTTGCCACAATAGATTCTTGCATATTTATCTACCCTCTTATTATTTAGATTATTTTTAAGTATATAAATTCAATGAAAGATTAAAGTTACATTAAAAATAGTAAACATTTTCTTACTTAATATTTATTATTCAACAAATATTTTATTATTCCTTGCAATTTTTATGAAATTATTAAACATATAGCTAAATTTTAAGGTTTAAAATTTGGTATTTCAATAAAAAAGGTTTCCCTTTAACAATTTCATGGTTAAGGGAAACCTTTAATGATTTTTCTATTATAAAAAACCCACATCAATTTATTATCCTACATACTTTCAATTACATTTGTAAGTCGGTTAAAAATCTCTTCTCCAACTTTATCAATATCTTTATTATTTGATAATCCAAGGCTTTTTACTGGGTCTACTGCTGCTACAATAGTATCATCTGAACTATTAACATAAACAATTACATTACAGGGTAGTAATAATCCTAGTTCTTTTTCCATTTCAATTCCTTGATACGCAAACTTAGGATTACAAGCTCCTAAAATTGTATATTTCTTTAAATCCTTATCTATTTTTTCTTTAAAGATCTTTTTCATATCTAATTCAGTTAAAACACCAAAACCTTCTTTTTTTAATTCACCTTTTACTTTTTCCAACGCTTTTTCATAACTCATATTAACATTCTTTTTAATACTATAATTACTCATAGGTTTTCCTCCTTAATAATTTCTTTCCTTATTTATCAAACTTATTAATATTGTTACATATCTTTTGAGTAATTAATGTTATTCATTATACATATAGTCTCTAGTCAATGGTAAATCTATATTTTTTCCTTTAGAGAAAAGTATTTGATGGACCGAAGTATCAGCGTAACGGAAAGTAGCTACTACACCTGCTAAAAATAAACGCCACATCCTAACAAATTTCTCATCAAACATTTCTCTTACTTGATCTGTAACCTCTTCATAATTATCATACCAATGTTCAGCAGTTAATGAATAATGAAAACCTATATCTTCAGCGTCTAATAAGTGAAATCGATGTTTAGGCAATTCCCAAACTATTTCTCTTAAAGAAGGAATATATCCCCACGGGAATATATATTTTTCTAGCCAAGGATTAGAAGGCTGCTCTTCAAGATGAGTAATACTATGCAATAAAGAAAGCCCTCCTTTATTTAACATTTGATCAATTGCTTCAAAATATTCAGGAATATGATCCTTACCTACATGTTCAAACATTCCTACACTAACTATTTTATCAAAACCAATATCTTCCTCAGCTAAATCTCTAAAATCCTGTTTTCTAATCTCAATCTTATCTTGCAATCCATTATTTTCAACTGCTTTTCGAGCACCTTCTACTTGTTCTTCACTTAGAGTTATACCCAAAACTTCTACATCATATTTCTCAACCGCTCTTATAGCTAGATAACCCCAACCACAACCTATATCTAATAACTTTTCACCAGGCTTTAAATTTAATTTTTTTAATATATGATCTATTTTCTGAATTTGAGCTTCTTTTAAATCATCATCTTTTGATTTAAAATAAGCACAAGAATATGTCATTGTTTCATCTTGCCACAATTCAAAAAAATCATTTCCAATATCATAGTGATCCTGAACACCTTTTTCCTGTTCTTCGAAGCTCGCTTCTTGTTGACGTTGCCAAAACTTGTTATATTTATATCCTTTTAATTCTTCTTTGAAATTTGATAGATTCTGAGCACCAATTTTCATTATTTCCTTTAAGCTTCCTTCTACATCAATATCACCTCTCATATATGCTTCTCCTAATTTTAACTGAGGTTTTTTCCTTATTTCATTTAAATTTAATTTTTTATTGAAGCTGATTTTGAAATCAGTCTTCTTATCGGGCTGATCACCAAATTGTTCAGAATCTCCATCCCAATATGTTACCTCAAAATTGGCTCCTTCAATTCTTTTAAACACCATTTGTAAAAGCTTTTTTTGAATCATTTTAAGACCTCCTCATATATTATATTTTTATTGAATTATCATTATCCTATTAATATAACACAAGTTTTGTATTTAAAATTTTTATTTATTTATAAATTTGTATTTTTTATGGTTTTAAAATAATTTCTTTAACTATATCAAATAATAAGTTGTTAACCTCAATTACAGTTAAATTTGCTTTTTCTATATTTTCCATTGTCTCTCTATTAATATTAGCTCCCCATGTATAAAGACTAACCCAATTAAATGTATCCATAAACTTACCCAAAGGTTCCTTTTTAGACCGCATGTGTTCAAGCATTATAATTTTACCGTCAGGTTTGCATACTCTGCGCAGTTCTTTTAGACCTTTAACTGGATCAGGTACCGAACAAAAAACACAACTGGTTACTATAATATCAAAATAATTATCTAAAAAATCTAAATTTTGAATATCCATTTCTAAAAAGTTAATTTCTTTATTATTATCTTTTGCTTTTTTTCTGGCTTGCTGCAGCATCTTTTTACTAAAATCTATAGCATATATTTCGGTATCATCAGGATAATATTGAATATTTTTCCCAGTACCTACCCCGGCTTCTAAAAGAGTAGCACCTGATTTAGGCAAATTCTTAACTACCTTTTTCCATAGATTCGCACGCCAATTGCCCATTTTACCTTTTTCCATTAACAGTTCCATAGCATCATATAGCGGGGCTATCCTATCATATCGGTTTTTAATTTTGTTATTCTCATCTTTTTCCATAATTAATCCTCTTTTCAAATTCTTTTTAATTAAAATTTTTCTTATTTTATATATTACCAGTGAAATAAAAAATTCCTGCATAAAAAAGAATCTATTATTAAACTAAACAACTGATTAATATGATTTTTTTAGCTACAAAAGGAAATTAATTAAAATTATAAATTTATAATGAATATCACTATATATAAAAAAGAGCTGGATTACCAGATAGGCTCTCCAGCTCTTTAATAATTATTCGGTTTTATTTTTACTATCAAAATATAATTAATATTAAATTATAGTTTATTTGACCACCAGTACTGAGGTGTCAGCATGTCGAACAACTTTATCACTGATGCTTCCTAAAAGAAATCTTTTAACACCACCATGCCCTTTGTCAGCAAGAACTATCATATCAACATTATTTTCTTCGGCATAATCACAAATTTCATCTGCCGGATCTCCTAATCGGATAACCCGATTTACATCTATTCCCAAGCTTTCAAAAATAGAAGATGCCTCATTAACAATTTTTCGGCCTGTTTCCTTGGCTTCTTCTTTTCTTTGATCTCTCAATTCCTGCATAGTTTCAGCAGACATAGTAGAAGAAGCACCATGAGGTACATCATAAACAGAACTTTCTGCTTCATGAAGGATAGTAATAACTGTAATATCAACATTTCGGGATTCAAATAAATCCACTACCTTCTTTGCTGCTTCTAAAGATCTTTCAGACCCATCAACAGCTATTAGAATATTATCCATATTCACTCCCCCCTTTTATTTGTTTAATTCTATAAATTCAGGGTTATTACCTTTTTATTATTACCATTATTTAATAAAAACAAAAAGATATACTTAATTGATTTAATGGAAATATTTCTATTTATAATACCTATAAGAAACTTTTTTGTACCATTTTTATACTTTTGTTCTGTCCTCCAGACAGATTTTTTAATAAACACCTCAAGGTTCCCCAGTGTTTTCATTAATGCCTGTATTTACTTTTGAATCATATTGAGTAGATATACTTAATGATTTGCCATCAGTTTTTATAGTTATAGTTCCTTTTTTATTAGTTCTATAAATATTTATGTTTTTTTGATTTAAACGTCTAATATTACCAGCATGAGGATAATTATCATCTAGACCACTCGAAATAATAGCAGTCCTTGGAGAAACTTTTTCTAAAAACTCTTTACTTGTAGATAAATTACTCCCATGGTTTCCAACTTTCAATATTTGAGCAGAAATATTTTTATTACTCTGGATTAATTTTTCTTCTAACTTTGAATCCACATCTCCCATAAATAGAAATCTATAATTACTATATTTCATTAATAATACTAAAGAGGAATTTTTTAAATTATAAGTATGTTTATCTGGATGCAATACTTCAAATTTAATTTCTCCTACTTGAAACTTATCTCCTGTTCTTCCTGTTTTATATGTAATATTTTTTTGTTCTATTAAATCAAGATATTCTCGATAAATTGACGTCTTATCTCTTAAACCACTGTCAATAACCTTTTCTACTTTAAACTCCTCTAATATAGGCAATAAACCTCCTATATGGTTAGGGTGAGGAACAGCACTAATCACATAATCTAATTTTTTGATTTCGTATTTACTTAAATAATTTTTTAAATTATTACAACTGTCTTTAGAACCCCCGTCAATCAAAATTGTTTTATCATTTGGCGTCTTGATTAAAATTGAATCTCCAAGTTCCACATCTAAATAATTAACTTCAAGTTGACCTGCTGACAAAGTAACGTTAAATGCTAAAACTATAATTATTATGAATAAAACAAATGAATATTTTTTCAATAAAGCAATAATAAACTCCTCCCTTCTAATTTCAACATTATTATATAATTTTATGCTTAAAGTGTCTATGATTTTATACCAACACCATTGGTTTTCAAAAATATTTAATACGTTATTTTTTTCATTATATAACATACATTGATTATATTTAAAAACTAGATAGTACCAAATTGATAGAAAGGAATATTATATTTTATATGGAAATATTTTAATAAGAAACTAAATAACTATATAGGAGGAATCGCTATGACTTCTTTATTTATTAATTGGATTATCATTTTAATAATCGGATTTTTATTAGCTCGTCAACTTAAACCTTTCCAAGCTTTTTATTCTGGTATTATAAGCTTAGTTATTGCTACAATAATAACCTATCTTGTTCATAGTGTCTGGATTGCTTCTAATAGTATACTATGGTCTATTATTGCTGTTAGTCATGCTAGTTTTTGGGCCGGTCTATTTACTCATGTTAATGCTAAATAAACCGGTTTTTATTTACTATAGGAACATTATACACCATAATATTTAAAAATATCTATTTTGTTAATATTCAATAGAACTATACTATTTTTAAAAATACAATAATATTTGTTATCAGGTTAATAATTAATAGAAAAGGCAGGAAAGATTTTTTTGAAAACATTCAAATCTTTCCTGCCTTTCAATTTAGTTTATTTTAAGGAATAGGATACAATTGGCCTCCATAAACATCAACATATTCTTTTAATTGTTTTAATTCCGTTGTGGATAATTCTAGTCTGTTTTTATTATCTTCCAAAATATTAAGCCCCTTTTTAAGCATTCTTATATCCCCTGGACTAATTGCAGTATCAATATCTTGAGATAAGGTAAATCTCAAAGCCAATTCGGCCAGTTCATCATGGTCAAATATAGGCTTATACCAAGTATCATAATCATGTCTTTTTTCTTTTTCCTGCCATCTTCTTTGAGCCAAAGCTTTAATTGCTAATATACCCTTATTAGTTTCGCGGGCTTTCTCAATAACTTGGGAACCTTGATCTTCATTAAACCAATAATTCCAATTTATTGGAAACATAACAGTATCAAAATCATAAGCATTCATTAATTTAAGAGCTGCCCACTCACTATGAGCAGAAAACCCTATATATTTAATTAAACCTTCCTCTTGAGCTTCAATAATTGCCTCCAGTGCACCCCCGGCTCCCAATGCTTGATTTAAAGCTCTTTTATCTGTTACTTCATGCAACTGATAAACATCAAAGTAATCAGTTTTTAAAACTTCCAAGGAATTTTCAATATCTGCTCTAACTTCATCTTTGGTATTATCAGGTTCAGTCTTACAAGTTAAAACTATATCATCTCGATAAGGTTTTAAAGCCGGTCCTAACTTGTTCTGGGCGTTTCCATAAGTCGGACCTACATCAAATAAATTTACTCCCCTATCAATAGCCTCTTCTACCATCTGATTAACTTTATCCTGTTCTTCATTGTTTACCATTATACCACCGAAACCAATCACAGAAACTTTCAAATTAGTTCGTCCTAATACTCTATATTCCATAAACAGCCCCCTTCGTGGTACTTTATATTATTTTAACCAATAAAATTATCTTAAAAACCTTTGAAATAATTTTCATTCCATCTATTCATTATAGTTTAATAATTTTCCATAGCTTTAGGTTTTCCACTTGTATATTCTACATTTTCTGCATTTATTGATATACTGGCATTACCAACTGTATCTACTTCATTATAAAAAATAACTTTTCCCCTCGGAGCTTCAAGATTAATTGACGGATTACCCAATATCGCCTCTTCAAATTTAAGGTGTATATCACCTCTATTACTTTTTACATTTATTTTTACATTCCCAGTTATTTTTTCTTGAAATAAAAGATAGATATCACCTTTGTCTGAAGATAAGTTTATAGTAGCATTACCACTTATCTCTTCTTTATATACTTTAATCAAATCATTACTACCTGTTTTATTATCTTGTATCTTTTGATTTCCTGTTATTTTATTTTCTTCTACCTCTACATCTTCTGAATTAAAATCTCTTAAAGAAATATCTTCCCCCATAGTACCTAATAAAAAACCAAAAATGAGTAAGATTATTAGTATTTTTTCCATTATATTTTCCTCCTCATATAAGAATTTTACACTGATTATTATATTAATATTTCTATGAAGATGACAATTTACCTTTAAAGTTCAAAATTCATTTATATTTGAATCTTTTTATTATACAGTAATAATGCCTCGGATTCTTTATACTGGTTATTCATAGAAGCTGTCTCAAAAAAAGTCATGAATAACTTTTCGATAGGAAGGGTCATTTTTAAAATATAAGAGTTCTTATATTTGCTGACTCTCTCCATAGATGAAAATGCATTTGCTACTTCATAATTATAAGTACAAGATAAAAAGGTACGATTCTTTTCAATCCAACCTTTTTCTGTACTCATTCCTCGGTATACTATAACTTCTTTTAAATTCATTAGTTCGAAAAATGCTCTCATAAAAGCAAGTCTATGAATAATATATTTTCTGCGATGGGTTTTTTCACCTACACCTTTAAAAATGTTATCTGTTCTTACTTTTTTACCTTGATATGTTACCATACCTAATTCTGCTAATACTATTTTTAATCCTTTAACCCATTCTCCTGATTCGGGATTTAAGACAAAACTATTAGTAGTTAAATTCTCTTGTTTAATCAAATTTTTATCTTTCATATAATTTTTTATATCTTTATATAAACTTTTATAACCCTCTTTTCTGGTAAAATCAATTTCTTTATTTTCTTTTAAAAATATAGAATTATCATTTAACCATTCTTTAACCTGTTTTTTTGTTTTACTTATCTTATTTTGAGTTTGCTCCCTATCTTTAGGATCTGCTTTAATAGTAATTTTAGAATTATATTTTCTAACAGTTGATTCAATTTTTTTAATGCTTTTACGTCCTAATTGCTTGGAATCTTTTTCAAATTGAAACCTTTTTACCTCTTCTGCCGGTAAATCCCAGTACTTCCCTTTATCTTCATACTTAGTAATCCGCCATCTAAACATATCGGATTCTTCAAAATATTCTTCTATATTCCCTGTGGTTCTTCTTCCATCTAACAAACGACATTTATTTCCGGGCACAAGATAACAAAAATCACCCTCAACAAATTCTTCATCTGGTCTCATATTTTCATCATATTGGTGTACAGACATTTATTTCCCCTCTCAACTTTTTTAACTTATAATAGACCTTCTTATTATTCTTTGAGGCAAAAATTTTATTATTGCTACTACTTTATTAGTTTCTAGAGCTTTCGGTTCATAACTATATTATAGCATTTATATCAATTTATACAAAACATAACAGTGATTGCAAAACAAAAACAAACACTTCAAACTGAATAAATTTAGTAAATATCTAACTAAATAACTACACATGATAAAAAATATAAAAATAGACAGGCATAGTCCCTATCAAGTGGCAAATACCGGACTATTTAATAATCTTTTAAAACTAATGGCCAACAATTTGAACCCAAAGTATAATTTTGAACGCACTTCACCCCGGACAGGCATATTATCAACATCATACTTCCTTCTAAACACAGAAGGTAAGCCTTCTATCCCTGCTCTTTGGTTGGTGAGTTCGACATATTCTTTGGTGTCCATTTTTTCTCTAATTTTATCTCTTAGATATCTTTCTCTATCAAACCTAACAGTATTAGCTTTCTTTTGAAATTTAATTCTGCATTGTTCTTTAAAACTACAATCTGAACAATTCTCTTTAGTAAACTTGGCAGTAAAGACTTCTTTTTCGTCATCATACTTACTTAAATAAGGTTTTTGGCCGTTAATACATTCAGTAATCAGATTATCTTCATTAATCTTAAAGGTCTCTGCAAAACTTAATTTAGATTCGCTTTCTTTTCTGCCGACTAATTCTCCGGGTATTAATTCAATACCCTTCTGTATAGCTAATTCGGCTAGTTCAAGAGTGAAGTAAGCACCATCTACTAACATTTTGAGCGGATTTTTGAGTCTTTTATCAACATCCAATTTTTCAATAGTATCTTTACTAAACTTTTGGTCACTATATATATTAGGCTTAAAATCATAATCTATAACGATACTGTGATTCTCATCAAATACTTCTACCACATTGGCCGTGTAACCGATATTAGGACCATATTTTAAACGATAAGTTGCATCAGGGTCACTGGGGTTTTGCAAGATATCTGAGTTTAAATCCTGACCGTCTTTTATCTTTAATTCTCCGGGATTAAGGTTATCGAAATCATCATTGTCAGTTTGTTCGCCTAGCATCCTTTTTAAGGTCTTAAATTCTTCTGTTTGTTCAATTCTAGCAGAACTTCTTAAAGAAGCTCTATATAACATTTGAGAGTGTTTTAGTAAGAATTCCAACTTGGTTTCTATATCTTTATCTCTAGTTTTGTAAATGGTTTCTTTTTTATGTCCCTTTTTAAGATAAGCAAGACAGCTTTCAGGTATTGCTTTGTTGTCTGGTTCTTTTAATTTTTTAATTAAATTGTCATTGACTGTATAGACTAGTTCTATTCTTGACATGTTCTTACTGGAAGAAGCAACCATAAAAGAGTCAACACGGATCTTTTCATCGCCAATTTCAAGTGTTTCGGCGATAAGTTTAGAAAGGCTTTCTACTTCTTCTTTTATTAAATCA
>JAIPEX010000010.1 GCA_021736945.1 Halanaerobiales bacterium
AGAGAACATAAAAGTTTAATACTTTCCGGTGGTAATTGCGGAGGGGCAACACCTGTTCCCATCTCGAACACAGAAGTTAAGTCCTCCAGCGCCTATGGTACTGCAGGGGTGACCCTGTGGGAGAGTAGGTCACTGCCGGTGATATATTTCTATGTCAAATTTGTTGGGGTGTAGCCAAGCGGTAAGGCACTGGGTTTTGGTCTCAGTACGCGCAGGTTCGAATCCTGCCACCCCAGCCATGTGGGCCATTAGCTCAGTCGGTAGAGCACCTGACTTTTAATCAGGTTGTCGGAGGTTCGATTCCTCCATGGCTCACCATTTTATCGCGGGATGGAGCAATCTGGTAGCTCGTCAGGCTCATAACCTGAAGGTTGTCGGTTCGAATCCGGCTCCCGCAACCAATTTTTCTTAATTTTTTTATTGAGATTTATAGATTTTTCTATTATAATAAGTAATGTACTGCTATATTTGCGGGAGTAGCTCAGTTGGCTAGAGCATCAGCCTTCCAAGCTGAGGGCCGCGGGTTCGAGTCCCGTTTCCCGCTCCATATAATTTAATATACAAGAGTACCTTATATATGTGTTTTTAAATGTATGGGTCTATAGCTCAGCTGGCTAGAGCATGTGGTTCATACCCACAGTGTCAGAGGTTCAAATCCTCTTAGACCCACCATTTTGGAGAGATACCCAAGTGGCTGAAGGGGCGGGTTTGCTAAACCTGTAGTAGGGTTATAATACCCTAGCGAGGGTTCGAATCCCTCTCTCTCCGCCATTATGAACAATATGCCCTCATCGTCTAGGGGTCTAGGATACCAGGTTTTCATCCTGGCGGCAGGGGTTCGAATCCCCTTGAGGGTACCATGGGCGAATAGCTCAGCTGGGAGAGCACCTGCCTTACAAGCAGGGGGTCACAGGTTCGAGCCCTGTTTCGCCCACCATATAAATATTTTAAACGGAGGAGTAGCGAAGTGGTTGAACGCGCCGGCCTGTCACGCCGGAGATCGCGGGTTCAAATCCCGTCTCCTCCGCCATTTTATTATTGGTATATAAAATAAATTAAAAATAGATATTGCCGATGTAGCTCAGGCGGTAGCAGCGCTTCCATGGTAAGGAAGAGGTCACCGGTTCGAATCCGGTCATCGGCTCCATTAGATACTGGGGGTATAGCTCAGCTGGGAGAGCGCTTGACTGGCAGTCAAGAGGTCAGGGGTTCGAATCCCCTTATCTCCACCATCTATAATCGTTGTTAAGACGGTGATAGGTGGATTTTTGTATTTTAAGGGTATAAAAGTGTACTTTGCATGTAAAAAAGAGGTCAAAAAAGATTTTTATGATTAGATCTATTTGATATTTTATACTGTCAGTTGTAATATTTGAATATTTAATAATTTATTAGTTCACATCTTTTTTGCACTTCGTTTTTAGTTTTATTGTTGCAAAAGTTTCGTATAACGTATAAGATTAAGGTATATTAATAGAAACAATTTTAATTGTATCTATTACTTCTGTAATTTATATTTTGACTAATCTATTAATAAGTGATGAATATATAAAAAAATTAGTTATATAATTCCTTGACAGTTTTTTACAGGTGAATTATAATGAATTTAACACAAAATAAATAGTGTACTTATGCCGAATTCTTCTTTAGTTTAATGAGGAAGCGGGGGAACCAAATTAATGGGGCGAATCCATTTATGGTAAGGTTACCCTTTAACCTGAGTCCGACAGTTAACTCCGTAGGCGTTATTAAAGGGAGGTAGATTACTTAATTTATACAGAATCCCAGAGGGATTTGTATATAATTCAAGCTGCAGCTACCTTGCTGGAGCTTTTTTGTATTTAAGGAGGGATTCTATGAAAAGAAAACTAAGTTTAAAACATAAAATACTATTTGGATATATAGCAATTACACTTATTCTAATTGTATTAGCTGGTTGGTCCATTTATAACTTTGTGTCTTTGAATGACTCTATTCATGATATCATGGTGGAAAACTATCGTAGTGTAATAGCGTCTGAAGGTATGATGGAAGCATTAGAGAGACAGGATAGTGCAGAACTTATTTTTATCTTTGGTCAGCAAGAAGAAGCAATGGAGATTTTTCAGGACAATCAAATTCAATTCATGAAACATCTTTCAAGGGCAGAAGATAATATTACTATTGAAGAAGAAAATCAAATTATAACAAACTTAAATGAAGATTATAAAGTATATTTAAATAAATTTAGTGAATTACGTGATATTGCTAATGGAAATAATTCTGCGGAAATGCAGACTTATTATTTAAATGAAATAATGCCTCATTTTCAAAATATTAAAGACGAAACTAGAAATTTATTGACTGTAAATCAAGAACACATGAGAGGAGCTCAAACTAAAGCTAATAGTAGAGCAACTCAGGCTATATATTCTTCTATAATATTTTCTTTAATTGCAATTGTTTTAGCTATTTCTCTTGGTTTTTATATATCAAATAAAATATTAAAGCCCATAAATAATCTGAAAGATACTATGAAAGAAATTGCAGGAGGAAATTTAGAAAAA
This sequence comes from Halanaerobiales bacterium, assembly GCA_021736945.1. Taxonomy (GTDB): domain Bacteria; phylum Bacillota; class Halanaerobiia; order Halanaerobiales; family M55B127; genus M55B127. The sequence continues at coordinate 2,547 of JAIPEX010000010.1, forward strand.
AGAATTACTATAAGTACAAAAGACGAAATTGGAGAATTAGCAGAAGAATTTAATAGTATGACACAACGCCTTAAAGAATATGAACAGATGAATATAAGTAAATTAATAGAAGAAAAAAATAAATCAGAAGGAATTGTAAAAAGTATTTCAAATCCCCTTGTTGTTACTGATAACGAGAACAAGATACTATTAATTAATCCAGAAGCTGAAAAACTATTTAACTTGAAAGAAAATGAAGTTAGCGGAACACACTTTTTAGAAATATTTGATGAAGATAAAATATTTGAATCAATAACTGAAACTCTTGAAACTGGTAAAAAAATTAAAGGTCAAAAAAATAATTTGGTTAAATTTACTTATGAGAATAAAGATCATTTTTATCGAATAACAACTAATCCTGTAAAAGATGAATTAGGAGAAACAAAACTGGTAGTAACAATTCTAGAAGATATAACTCATTTAAAAGAAGTTGATAGAATGAAATCAGAGTTTGTTTCTATGGTTTCCCATGAGTTTAGAACACCTTTAACATCTATGATTATGAGTATTAATATGCTTTTAGAGGAAAATACAGGAGAAATAAATGAAGATCAACGAGAATTATTAGAGGTAGCCAAAGAAGATACTGAGCATTTGAATAATTTAGTTGATGATCTTTTAGACTTATCAAAACTAGAATCTGGTAAGATTGATCTGGATTTTGAAAATGTGAAGGTGGAAAAAATATTCAATAGCTCAATAAAGCCTTTTATAAAAAAAGCAGAAGAAAAGGGAATTGAACTAATACAAAAAGATGTAAATGATTTAAGCGTTCATGCTGATTTAAATAAAATAACATGGGTAATAACTAACTTGATAGGCAATGCCCTTCGGTATACTAAAGAAGGGGATCAAATTATTCTCGATGCTAATAAAAAAGGACACAAAGTTCATATTTCTGTATCTGATAGTGGTGAAGGGATTCCAAAAGAATATCAAAATAAGATATTTGAGAAATTTGTAAGAGCAGGTACAGATCAGGATGAAAGTTCAGGCACAGGTCTTGGTTTACCGATTGCAAAAGAAGTTGTAGAGGCTCATGGAGGTCGAATTTGGGTAAAAAGTAAGGAAGGTGAAGGAAGTACTTTTACTTTTTCCTTGAAGCTTCCTAAATAGGAGTGATTTTTTGAAAAGGATATTATTGATCGAAGATAATAAAAACATTATAAAGGTTATCTCTCTTTTGTTAAAACAAGAAGGATTTGAGTTGAAAGTTGAAGAAGATGGAGTTAGTGGAGTAGAAACTGCTCTTGAATGGGAACCGGATTTAATCTTATTAGATTTAAAATTACCAAAAATGAATGGATTTATAGTTTGCGAAACTTTAAGAGATAATGAAAAAACGGAAAATACAAAAATTATTATAATAAGTGCAAAAGCTGAAGAGGAAGATATTCAAAGAGCATATAATTTAGGCGCAGATGATTATTTGATAAAACCTTTAGAACCAAAAGAATTATTAGAAGTGATTAACAAACATTTAAAATAAATTTAGGAGGGCTTTTAATGAGTGACAAAAAGAAGATTTTAATTATTGATGATGAGAAAAATATAAGGTTCACATTAAAAAAGAGTTTAGAAAATGAATATGATATAGTAACCGCTGTTAACGGAGAAGATGGAATTGAAAAGTTTTCAAATGAAGATTTTAACCTGGTATTATTGGATATGAAATTACCGGGAATGGATGGAATTGAGACCTTAAAACAAATTAAGAAAGAAGATCAGAAAGCCAATATAGTTATAATCACAGGATTTGGTTCAGTAGATAGTGCTGTAGAAACTATGAAGTTAGGAGCAATAGATTATTTAAATAAACCATTTACACCTGAAGAAATAAAAGAAATTGTAAATGAAGTGATTTCTAGAGAACAATTAGAATTAAAAGAAAATGAGTTAGAAAGCTATGAAGATTATCTAAAATTTGCCAAACGTTGTATAAATAATCAAGAATTAGAAAAAGGTTATGAATATTTACAAGAAGCAGTTAGTCTGGATACTTCTAAACCAGAAGCTTTTAATTTACTAGGGGTAATATTAGAATATAAAAATAAACCTTTAAAAGCTCAAAAGCAATATAGAGCTGCTTTAGCTCTTGAACCTTCTTATAAACCCGCCCAAGAAAATTTAGAAAGAACGAGTCAAATGGAATATTCAAAAAGAGATATTAAAATTGATGATGAAGAAGATAATGATAAGGAGAATTAGAGATGTATATAATAGTAATAGGGTGTGGGAAAATAGGCTCAGCGGTTGCTGATCTTTTATCCAAAAATGGGGAAAATGTTGTGGTTATAGATAGAGATAAATCTGCTTTTGATAAATTATCGCCTGACTTTACTGGCTTTACAATAAATGGCGATGCTACAGAATTACAAGTCTTATTGGAAGCAAAATTAGATAAAGCAAATATGGCAATTGTGACTACTGAAATCGATAGTGTTAATTCAATGGTTTCTCAGATTGCTAAAGATATTTATGAGGTGCCAGAAGTTATTGTGAAAATAAATCAACCTGATAAGGCTATAATATATAGAAACACTGATATAGTAACATTAAGTCCGACTGACTTATTTATAGATAGTTTAAGAGAAAGATTAGCTGGTACCAGTGAAGATTCAATAGATGAGGAGAGTCTGTTATGAGGATAATAATTGTTGGAGATGGCAAGGTAACTTATCACTTGATTAAAAATTTTATAGCTAAAGGTTATGAAGTTTCAATTATTAATGATAATAAAGAATATTGTGATTATATTGCAAGTAAAACAAATGCTTTAGTAATTAAGGGAGATGGAACTAACCCTTATTTTTTGGATCAAGCCGGTGCCAATAAAGCCGATATTATTTTAGCACTCACGAATAATGATCCCAACAATTTGTTCATTTGTCAAGAAGCTAAAAATTATTTTGAAATTCCAAAAACATTTAGTGTTCTTAATAATCCTGATAACGAAGAAATATTTAAGCAGTTAGGTGTTGAAACGGTATTTAATACTACAAAACTCATTTCTATATTGATAGAGCAGCGGGTGGAAGTTTCAAATGTTAGTAATCTTATTTCAATTGAAGAGGGCAGATTAAATATTTCCCAGATTGTTCTGCAAGAGGATTCTCCTATTATTGGTAAAAGCTTAAGAGAGATAGATTTACCACATGATATTGTATTTGGTTGTATTATTCGAGATGACCAAGTTTTAATTCCCAAAGGTGATACGAAGTTATTAGCGGGAGATAAGACTTTGATAATAACTTTACCCGAAAAACAAGCAGAAGCATTTGAGGTCCTAATAGGAGAATAAGTAGGTGTAATAATGAGATATATAAATGTATTGAAAGAGAGATATCAGTTATTAATCAAATATATAGGGATACTAATGATGGCAAGTTCAGCATTTTTATTGTTGCCTTTATTAAGTCTACCTTTTTATCCCAATGAAATTAAATATAGTTATGCTTTTATAATACCTTCGATTATTTTATTTGTCATAGGTTTTATTGCATGGAAAAATACAAAACATAATAGAGAAGAAGTATCTCTTTCTTTAAAAGAAGGAGGTATAATAGTATTATTTTCTTGGGTTATAGCGGTATTGTTTTCTGCTTTACCTTTTATGTTAATTAATATGTTGAATTTTACTCAAGCAATCTTTGAGTCAATGAGTGGGTGGACAACAACAGGTTTATCTGTAGTAGATGTTACCACTGCTCCTAAATTGATTTTATTGTGGCGTTCCATTATGCAGTTTTTTGGTGGGGCAGGATTAGTTGTTGTTATGTTATCATCTGTATTACACCCTTACGGTTTTGGTTTATATAATGCCGAAGGAAGAAGTGACCAACTTTTACCCCATGTTAAAAGATCAACTAAAGCTATTATGATAATTTATGGTAGTTATACCTTAGGAGGTATTATTTTATATATATTAGTTGGAATGAATGTTTTTGATGCTTTTAACCATTCCCTGGCTGCTCTTTCAACAGGTGGTTTTTCTACTCAAGTGAATTCAATTGGACATTATAATAGTATTTCAATTGAAATGGTAACATGGATTTTGATGCTAATTGGTACTACAAACTTTGCAACTCATTTTGCTTTACTAAAGGGGAGATTTAAAGTTTTCTTTAAAAACGGTGAAATCAGACTCCTGATGTTACTTAATGCAGTTTTTATTCCCATTTTAATGTATTTTACAGTTAATAATTTATATGATTCTGTTCCAGCTGGATTAAGAAGAGCTATCTTTGAAACAATTACAGCAATTTCAACAACTGGTTTTTCTCTTGACACTTTTAATACTTGGAATCTTTTTGGTATATTTTGTATTATCATATTAATGCTTATCGGAGGAGGAACAGGCTCTACAGCTGGTGGTATAAAACTTTATAGAATATATTTGATATTCAAATCTATTTATTGGGAAATTAAAGGTTATTTTTTACCAGAAGATGTAGTAAATAAAAACTATATTTGGCGCGGTGAAAAAAGAATAGAAGCAAAATCAAATTTTGTGATGGAAGCTGCAAATTATGTAGTTTTATATTTATTTACATATTTTTTGGGGGTATTAATATTTCTTGCCCATGGATATAACTTATCAGATTCAATGTTCGAGTTTGCTTCGGCTTTAGGTACGGTAGGACTTTCGGTAGGAATAACCTCTGCAGATGCTCCACCTTTTATATTATGGACTGAAACCTTTGGCATGTTCTTGGGCCGATTAGAATTTTTCGTAATATTCTTTGCTATTATTAAAATATTCAAAGATTTTCATTACTATTATTCCGCAAAATAATATTGAAATGAAACATCAGGTCCACTTTAAGTCTATAAACTAATTAGCTTAGACATTACATCTTTATTAAAAAGAAAATTTGTTAAGCATTAAATAATATCTTTTATGAAACATAGTATGTTCAAAAAAAGGAAAAAAAGTTAATAATAAAGAATATATTATTATGTCAAGAAGTATTAATATTTATAGTATAAATGAAATTACAGAAGAAATAACCTCTAAATACTTAGGTTGTATTTACCTTATGGAATTTAAAATTTAAGAGAAGCAGTAAGAAAAGATTTCGTGAGTAAAAAGTGATATTTTCTCTACTGCTATTTTTATTATCAAATTTAAAAGATAATTGAATATAAAGACCACGCTAACATGTTGTGGTTTCTTATATTTCATATAAAAATATGAGGTGATGTCAATGGATATAGGTAATATAATTTTATTTATAGTTACAATATTTGTATTTGTTTATTTAATATATGTTTTATTTTTCCCTACTAAGTTTTAAGAAGGTGATGATTATATGTTAATTATTTTCAGTTTATTAGTTTTCTTTGTCGTATTAGCTTTTCTAGTTTATGTTTTTGGTGAGTACATAGCGTGGATTTATAAGGATGAAGCAAAAAGTAAAAGTGAGTTACCAAATTGGTTAAAGTGGCTTGATAAGTTAGAAAAACCCTTTAGCAGTATCGAAAATTGGATTTACAATTTTTTAAATCTAGATTCAGAAAAAGAAATGAATTGGAAAAAATACCTATATTCTATCTTGGTATTTAATGGATTACTTTTTGGATTACTATTTCTCATATTTAAATTCCAAGGGATATTGCCTCTTAATTCATTAAATCTTGAAGGAATGAGTTGGAGTCAAGCTTTCCATACTGCTAGTACTTTTGTAACAAATACTAATCAACAGCATTATGGAGGAGAAATTCTTTCTACTTTTAGTCAAGTATTTGGAGTAGGACTAGCAATGTTCTTATCAGCTGCAACAGGCCTTGCATTAGCTCCTGCTTTTACAAGAGGAATTCAAAATGAAGAAGATGAGAGATTGGGTAATTTTTATCGGAATACAATTAAAGGTGCAATAAGATTTTTATTTCCGGTTTCTCTCATACTTGGTTTGTTTTTAATTGCCCAAGGTTCCCCACAATGGTTCGGTGGCGAAGTTATTGTTAATACTATTGAAGGTATTAAACAAACTTTAAAAATAGGTCCAGTGGCCGGAATAGAGTCAATTAAAATTTTGGGTACTAATGGTGGAGGATTTTTTGCAGCTAATGCCGCCCATCCATTTGAGAACCCAACTATACTATCAAATGTAGTACTTAATCTTGTTCTTCTAGCTAGTCCAATGGCGGTAATATATGCATTTGGTATTTGGTTAGGAAAAAGAAGACATGGAGTAATTTTGATTTCTGCTCTATTTGTAATATTTTTAGGATTACTATCTGTTAGTGTTATTGGCGAATTGCAACCTAATTCCGCTTTACAAGCTAGTGAACAGGGGATAACAGTTAATCAAGAGTTTGGAAATATGGAAGGTAAAGAAGTACGGTTTGGTCCCTCTCTAAGTGCACTATGGGCTGTTTCAACTACTTCTACAACTAATGGAGCGGTAAACAGTATGCATAATAGTTTTACAGCAATGGGATCCATGGGACCATTCTTAGCTATGGCGATGAATTGTCTCTTCAATGGAATTGGAGTAGGTCTTTTAAATCTTATGACCTATATCTTCATATGTGTGTTCATTGCTGGTTTAATGATAGGAAGAGCACCACAATATATTGGGAAACAAATTGAGTGGCGTGAAGTAAAAGTTGCTGCAATGATAATATTATTACTGCCAATATTAGTACTTATTCCTACTTCAATTGCAGTTATAACTGAAGCTGGTACTTCTGCTATAAATAACCCTGGATTTAGAGGCTTTGCCGAAGTATTATATGAAATGTTTTCGGCAGCTGCGAATAATGGTAGTGGATTTGAAGGCCTGATGGATAATAGTACCTTTTACAATACGATTAATGGTTTTGTGATATTACTAGGGCGTTACTTACCAATATTTGGTCAAATATTGATTGCGGGTTATTTATCCAAGAAAAAAATTAGACCAGAAACAGAAGGTACACTTGGAGTTGAAAACTTTTCTTTCTTGATACTATTTATTGGAGTAATGATTATAATTGGTGGCTTAATCTTTATGCCAGCCTTAGCAGTCGGACCAGTTGCTGAAATGTTAGGAGGTATGTAGTATGAACTTTGATATAGATTGGGAACAACAGTGGACTGCTATTAAACAATCTTTTATAAAACTTGATCCCACATATTTAATAAAAAATCCAGTTTTGTTTGTGGTAGAAATTTGTACTATATTAACAATAATTTTAACTTTTTATCCACCGCTTTTTAATGGACAAGAGCCTATTTGGTATTATTCAACGATCACTTTTATATTAATATTTACATTATTATTTGCTAATTATGCTGAATCCCTTGCAGCTCTGCAGGGGGAAGCACATGCCGATAGTTTGAGAGCTTTACAGGTTGAAACTGATGGGAAAAGATTAAAAGAAGATATGCCATTAGAAGATATTACTGAAGATGATTATGAGGTAGTACCCAGTGATGAGATTCAAAAAGGTGATATTGTTTTTGTTGACAAAGGAGATATTATTCCTAGAGATGGTAGTGTAATTGAAGGAAGTGCTTCAGTAGATGAATCTGCTATAACAGGGGAATCAGAACCAGTTATTAGAGAAAGTGGTGGAGATAGAAACTCTGTTACTGAAGGTACAGAAGTTTTAAGTGATAAGATCAAAGTCGAGGTTACTGCCGAAGTAGGAGAGTCTTTTTTAGACCGTATGATTGGATTGGTTGAAACTGCTTCAAGGCAGAAAACCCCAAATGAGATCTCTATGACTTTGCTACTAGCAAGTTTTACCTTCATATATCTCGCTGCTGTAGTTACGATGAGATTCTTTGGGATGTATATCGATATGGATGTAGATGTAGCAAATTTAATTGCCTTGCTTATAGGTTTAATGCCCACAACGATAGGTGCTCTTTTAGCTTCGATACGAATAGCAGGTATGACTAGGGTAACCCGGGAAAATATAATTGCGAAATCAGGGAAAGCTGTTGAGTCAGCTGGTGACCTTGATACTTTAATCCTTGATAAAACTGGAACAATAACAACTGGTGAAAGAATAGCAGAAGATTTTATTGCAATTGGCGATGAGGATGAAGAAGAACTTTTCAAAGCGTGTTTACAATCTTCATATTTTGATGAGACTCCTGAAGGTAGATCTATAGTTAACCTGGCCCATGATAAAGGGGTAGATATTGATGAGAGTGAAATTAAAAAGGAAAATTTTGTAGAATTTTCCGCTAAATCCAGGATGAGTGGAATAGATTTACCTAATGGTACAGAGATTAGAAAAGGAGCAGTTGAAGCAGTAAAAGAATATGCAAATGAAACTCCGGAAGGTTTAACTGAAAAAGCGAATGAAATAGCTGATAATGGAGGAACTCCTTTAGCTGTTTCTGTAGATAAAAAAATACTTGGACTAATCGAATTACAGGATGAATTAAAATTAGGTATTAAAGAAAGAATAAAAGAATTACAGGAAATGGGAGTCGAAACTATAATGGCTACCGGAGATAATGAAAGAACTGCTCGTTATGTAGCTAAACAAGCAGGCATTGATGAATATTATGCCGAATTCAAACCTGAAGAAAAAATCGATTTAGTTGAAAAAATACAAAAAGAAGGTAAGTTAATTGGAATGACAGGTGATGGTACCAATGATGCTCCTGCTTTAGCTAAAGCAGATGTTGGTTTAGCTATGCAAGCTGGTACCAATGCGGCTAAAGAAGCAGGTAACATGGTGGACTTAGATTCTGATCCTACTAAACTAATTGAGGTTGTTGCTGTAGGTAAGCAATTATTAATGACTAGAGGATCATTAACTACATTTAGTATTGCTAATGATGTTTCAAGGTATTTTGCTTTAGTACCTGCTATATTTAGTGCCGGAATACCTAGTTTACAACATTTGAATATTTTAAGCCTTCATTCACCACAAAGTGTTGTTATTGCTTCCTTGATATATAACTCCCTTATTATACCATTTTTAATTCCATTAGCTATGAAAGGGGTCAATTATCAAGCTGAGAGCTCGGCCAAATTACTTAGGAAGAATCTATTTATGTATGGTGGAGCAGGTTTAATAGCACCCTTTATTTCAATAAAACTAATTGATTTGTTATTAGTAACTTTGGGGGTTTTCTAAATGAATATTAAAAAAAATATAATGGTTTCTTTAAAGTTAATTTTAGTTGGGATAATCGTTTTCTCAGTAATATATCCCTTATTACTAGGGGGACTCGGGCAAATCTGGGGTAGCAAAGCTAAAGGAAGTTTAGTTAAATATGACAATGAAATAGTTGGTTCTTCTTTAATTGGACAAAACTTTGAAGACCCCAAATATTTTACTGGTAGAGTTTCCTCTATCAAATATGATAGTAATAGATCTAGTAGTGCTAATTTAGCTCCTAGTAATCCACTTTTAACTGAAAGATTGAAAAAAGATCTTTCTGAATTTAATAAAAGATACGATATTGAGAATAACACCGTACCAGCTGACATTGTAACAGAATCGGGATCAGGGCTTGATCCACATATTAGTTCAGAAGCTGCATATATGCAGGCTAGTGTAGTGGCAAAGCAAAATAATTTAGATGAAGAAGTGGTAAATAATTTAATTGAAGAACATACTGAGGGAAAATTATTAGGTATGTTTGGACAGGAAAGAGTCAATGTATTGAAATTAAACTTAAGCCTCAAAGAGGTGGTGGATAAATGATTTCTAAAAAAGGAAATGGCAAATGGACAGGATATGAAAAGATATTATTACCCCTAGGACATAAGGCTGATATTAATAATCTTACCAACCTCACTTCTTTTTTGATAGAGAAAAGAAAAGGTGAAGTTGAGTTAATACATGTTATGCCGGAAGGACAGTATTCAAGAGTTCCAAAAGAGTGGAGAGAAGGTTCTAAACGGGTTACTGAAAGTCATCACAGGATGATGACATTAGGTATCCACAGCAATCGTAAAATGACTACAGCTAAATCTGTAGAAAGAGGTATTTTAGAAGAAGCATATGATATTGATGCTGATGCTATTATATTAGGGTGGGGACCTAAACCTAAAAGTAATATATCAAATATGGCTTCACATATTATGAATAATTCTCATTGTGATGTGATTATATATAAAAACAGAAATGATCTTGATGATATTAATAATATCCTTTATCCGATTGCTTTTGAACCTGACCCAAGTAGGATGAATTTGATTTCTAGAATTATTGAAGAAACTGGAGCTCAATTAACAATTGCTCATATGATAGATAAATATGGTGGCAATGAACAAAAAGGCCAGAATTTACTTGATAGAGCTGTAAAAGATGCAAAAAATTATGATATAGAAGCTGAATCCTTGCTATTAAAAGGTAAAGATGTTGAGGATGAAGTAGGAAAAGTATCAGAAGACTTTGATCTATTAATAATAGGTCCATCTGGTGATTGGTGGGTTTACCAAACATTATTTGGTAAAAAGACCGATAAAATTGCTTCAAAAGCTAAATGTTCGATTCTGTTACATAAATATAGTAAAGAAGAATAATAAGAATTTATAATAGTTAATAAAATAATGCAGTAATAAATATCAGCCCCTCTAAAAAAAGAGGGGCTTTAAGTTTTTAAATTTAATAAGAGTAGATTGTGTAGAAAATATGATTAGTATTATAGAAAAGTTTTGTCTTTTTTATTTATTCTATTTATTTTTAACTTTTTTTGCAAAATAAGAACTAAGATTTTTAAAAGAAAATTATAAAAAATTCAACGAGAGCTAGAAACATTTTCAAATATATTTATAAATTATTAGTTTTAACTTTAATTGTTTGGCATTAAAATTAGGAGAGAAGGGAAGTAAAATAACAATATGAAAGTCAAAATTGTTTTATTATTAATTATATTTTTGTTTTTTTCTTATTCTACTCAAACTATTTACTCAGCTGAAATTTATTATGACGAACAGAATAATGAATTTCAATATATTATAAGAAAAAATGACACTTTATATGAAATTTCACGTTTATTAAATATAAATTTAGCTAAGTTAAAGAAAAGAAATAGTGAACTTGATCCTAGAAATTTAAAAATCGGTACTGAAATTAATATAAGTATAGATAAAGACTTGAATTATCATATTGTTAAGCCTGGTGATAACATTTGGAAAATTAGTCAAAAAACTAATTTAACTGCTGAAGATATCATAGCATACAACCAGATTGAAAATCCGGATAAAATCATACCTGGTGAAGTAATATTAATTCCATCGATTATTAAAAGTAACCATAATGTAAAGGTTATGAAATTTAATAAAATAAACAATGGAGTTTATGTTTCAGGAGTTGCCAGGGTTTTTGAAGCTACAGTAAATTATGTGTTGGAAACTGAATATGGAAAAGTTTTAAAGAAAGGTTTTACTACAGCAGCAATTGGAGCTCCTCATTGGGGGAAATTTGAATTTGAGGTATGCAGGATACCAAATGAGGCATATTATATTGTTATATTTACAACGAGTGCTAAAGATGGTTCAAAACAAAATGAAATAAAATTACAGTTATAATGAAGATAATTTTACACATTAAAGATGAATTAATCAATATTATTAATATAATTTATATCATATAATGTTTTAGTATAGTTGGAATAATTGTTGAAACATTTCTTTGTGTTTTTATTAAAAAGTTCTTGGTTTATAATTACTGAAAAGACAAGTGTGGTTATTTTTTTGAATTGAATTTCTTATAGAATAATATTTATTTAATTAATGTCTATTATTGTATCTAACATTTAAGATATGAAATAGAAAAATCGATTAAGAAGGTTGTTTTTTATTAACGTGATAAAAAGAACCTTATTAATATACTGCAATCTTATCTAAATATTAATTTTATCGATTAATTATTTATGATTTAATAAATAACAAATATTTTGCAGGTTAAAACATTTGCAATTTAATATTGTTAATATTAAAATAAAGAGGAACTTTAAAAGAGCGGTTAACTAACAGGAGGGTATGTATTGAGAAAAGGAGATATTACATGGTTGTTATTATTATTTAGTATAATATTGTTTTTAGCTATACCTAATACAAGGGAGCTATTTAAAATGGCTACTAGCTCATATCCATATTTAATGGGATTTATAAAGTTTGCGATTTTAGCAACTATGGGGGAATTTTTAACATTAAGAATTGTAGACAAGAAATGGGAAGTTCCCGTGGGTGTATATTATAGAATTATTATTTGGGGTATATTAGGGGTAGTTATTGTATTAGTTTTTGATCTGTTTAACTCTGGAGTTGAAAGATTATTAATTAAAGACATGTTGCCGGGTAGTAGTACAGGTTTCGCTCTGGCATTTTTTACTAGTTTTCTAATGAATATGATTTTTGCACCAACAATGATGGCTTTTCACTCTATTACAGATACTTATATAGATTTAAAGTTTGAAGAAAATAAGCAGGAGGTAAATTTGAAAAAAGTTGTGGAGGAAGTTAGTTGGAGTCATTTTGTTTCTTTTGTTGTTTTGAAAACAATACCACTTTTCTGGATTCCTGCTCATACAATTGTTTTTTTACTTCCTGAAGAGTACAGGATAATCACTGCAGCATTTTTATCAATGGCTTTAGGGGCAATATTAGCATTTGCTAGTAAAAAGGGAAGAATTAGTTAAGATTACTTGTGAAATCTAATTTTTATTAGGATACAGCTAGCAGTGTGAAAACTATGTAGTCATATGTTATAATATTCTTACAAATTTAGAGGAGGAATATAAAATGCCTAAAGAAGAAATCAATGGAGTCGAAATTTATTATGAATTAAGTGGCAAGGGAAAAGACAATATTGCCTTTTTAAATGGTATAGCCATGCAAACGGCTTTATGGGAGGCTCAAGAAAAACATTTTCAAGACAATTATCAAGTTTTACTCCATGATTTTCGCGGTCAGGGTCAATCTTCACTAAAACCAAACAATTTTACATTTAAACAACATGCTGATGATTTTAATAAATTATTAGAAGAACTAGATATAGATAAGATACATGTAGTGGGTGTTTCATATGGTGCAGAAGTTGCTATGCAATTTGCATTGCAATATCCAAAAAAAGTGTCTTCTTTAGTTTTAGGAACTGCTGTTAGCGAGATAAAACCTTTATTGAAAGCCAAAATAGAATCTTGGATAATGGCTGCTGAGACATATAACGGTGAGTTATTTTTTAAAGTAATGGCTCCTTATGTTTATTCGAACAGTTTTTATGAAGAAAATGGGGAATGGTTAGAAAATAGGGCTGTACAATTTGGGAGAATAGTAAATAAAGAATGGTTAGAGGCTTTTATTAGTCTTTCTAAAAACTTTTTAACTTTAGATATTACAAATAAACTATCAAATATAAAGGTTCCAACATTAGTAATTTCAGGAGAAGAAGATATTCTTAAACCACCCTATTATGGAAAGATAATTAAAAACGAAATTCCTAATTCCAAATTTAAAATAATAGATAATGCGGCTCATGGTCTTTTTGCTGAAAAGCCGATGGAATTTAATCAATTAGTAGGTGAATTTATAAAAAATAATGTATAAACAGTATTATAATAATTAAAGTTATAGTTGGGAAAAAGGTTTTTATTTTAATATTACTTTACATACAAACCATTAAAATCCCTTTTTGTCAATGTTGGACATTTGGGATTTTTTATTTTATATTTCAACTGTAATGTATTATTGTTTTTAAAGTTTTATTAAAATTTGATATCAAATTAAACTTTAAAATAAATATATGAAAAATAGTTATATTTTAGTTGAAATAACTAAAGGTATAACTCATTTTTTCTGCAAATATAAGGTATGATAGAAATATTAAAAAATTATTTTAAGATTTATTTAAATACCCAAATAAAAGAATAATTAGGTTTATTTAATTATAATTAGAATGGTAGGACATATGTCCTAAATGTAATTTCAAAAAACAACTGACTAAAATAAAAGTAATGGTGAGAATTATGCATAATAAAGGGAAAAGTATTATAAAAACTTTAAAGAGATATAAGAAGAAATATTTACAGGAGGATCTTTCTTCTGGTATTTCTATAGCGGCCTTATCTGTGCCTCAGAATATGGCTTATGCTTTAATAGTTGGATTGAATCCAGTGTACGGGTTGACCACTTCGATTATATCTAAAATCATATCTACTTTAACAGGTAGATCCAATTATATTATTGTAGGGCCAACTAATTTGATGGCAATGGCGATTGCAAGTAATTTAAGTTTTGTACAGGAAGAAAGTTATCTTGAAACAGTAATTTTATTAACTTTATTAGTAGGAATTTTCCAGATTATTGCAGGGCTTTTTAAGTTCGGAAAACTAGTCAAGTATGTTTCCCATCCAGTAATTGTTGGACTAACAACTGGTGCTGCAATAATAATAGGGGTCGGCCAGTTGAAGAATTTTATAGGCATAAGTTTCAGTAGAACTTATAATATATATATAGAAATATATCAATTAATAATAAATTTCAATGCAATAAATTATATGTCAATATGGTTGGGATTAGTAACTATAGTATTAATAATTATTGTGGAGAAAAGTAATTATAAAATCCCTTCTTATCTTGTAGGTGTAATAGCTACAACAATTATTGTAATTATTTTTGGACTAAATAATCAAGTTGAAGTTGTTGGCAGTTTAAATTTTAACCGTTTTAATATTAATTTACCAAACTTTGATCCTAAAATGATTATTAATTTATCCACTAAAGGTTTAGCAGTAGCAATTGTTGGATTAATTCAAACTCTTGCAGTAGTAAAATCAATTTCTAATCGTACAAATGAAGAACTGGATATTAACAAAGAATTTATCAGTCAAGGATTAATGAATTTTGGTTTATCATTCTTTAATGGTTTTGCAAGTTCAGCCTCTTTTACTAATACATTTGCAAATTATCAATCAGGAGCAAAAACTAGAATATCAGAATTAATTTCAGCATTATCAATTTTGGCTTTTATCCTCTTTTTTAATTTCTTTATAAAATTCATTCCTATATCGGCCTTGGCTGGACTAGTTTTAGTAGTAGCTTATAATATGATTGATATAGAGGAAATTAAAGAATTATTAAATGCCACTAGAGCTGACACATTAATTTTCATATCAACGTTTATAGCTACAATTAGTTCTCCTCGTATTGAGTATGCTGTTTATTTTGGTGTGTTTTTATCGATAATTTCTGTGGTAAGAGATAGTTCAGAGGCAAATGTAGGTCATCTAAAATATGATGAAGATTCATCCACGAAAATAGTAGAAACTGCTCCGGAAGATATAGAAGAGGATGAATATATAATATTAGATTTAGTAGGAGATTTTACCTTCAGTGCAGCAGATAGTTTCAAATACCAATTAGAAGACGTATCAGAAGCAGCTGAGGGTTATATTATAAGGGTTCGTAATATAGACAACATGGACATTACTTCAATTAATGAATTAAAAAAATTCATCAAAACGGTTCAATCTAGAGAAGGCGAAGTATTAATTTCAGGACTAAATGATAGAAAATATGACATTTTGAAAAAGTTAGGTATAATTCAACTAGTCGGAGAAGACAAAATATTTTTTGAAAGTGATAAAATACTTTCTTCTACTTTAGATGCAGTTGAAAAGGCAGAAAAGGATAATGAAAATTCTTCTAAATAATTTGTTCGGTAGTTATGTAAGTTGATATAGGAAAATACCAATTATCATAAAGGTTAATCCTAAAATTTGAGTCCAAGAAAAATGAATTACATGTTCGCCAAAAATACCAAAATAATTAATCAAAGCATTTGCAAGAATTTGGGTAACTATTAATATTGTTATTGAATAACTAGCACCTAAAGCAGTAATTCCTCTCATGACACTAAATACTATTATCACCCCTAATATACCTCCAATTAAATAATAAGGATTAACGTTTTTTATATTAGCAAAAGTAACTTTATTGACTGCAATTAAAATAATAAGTGCTAAAATAAAACCTGAACCATGGACCAATACATTTGTATGCCATAATCCAATATGTTCACTGGCTCTAGTATTAAAAATTCCCTGTAGTGAGACCATAATTCCAGCTAAAATAGAGAAGATGACGCCTTGTATCATTTTAGTATAAACCTCCTTTTAAAATCATAGTATAGAAAGTATATTATTATTTCTCTTTACCAAACAGCTATTTGACTATCTGTTCTTTTTTCAGTACCTCCAATATAGATTTTCCTTTCAGAATCTCTCAAAATAATTTGCCCTCTACCAAAACTATTAGAATCTAATTCAAGTTTGATTTTATGACCTTTTCTTGATAGCTCTTTAGCAATATGAGTTGGAAAATTTGATTCTATTAAAATTTTCTTATTTTTAATCCACTGCCAGCGAGGTGCGTCTAAAGCTGCTTGTGGATTTAATGCAAAATCAATTAGGTTCATTAAGACTTGGACATGACCTTGTGGCTGCATATAACCACCCATTACTCCGAATGGGCCTACAGGTTTGTTGTTTTTAGTTAGAAAACCTGGAATAATTGTATGGTATGGTTTCTTATTGGGAGCAAGACTATTATGGTCTTTTTTGTTTAAAGAAAAACTATGACCTCTATTTTGTAAGGCAATTCCAGTATTGGGTACGACTAAGCCTGAGCCAAAACCCATATAATTACTTTGAATAAAGGAAACCATATTACCTTCCTGATCAGCTGTAGAGAGATAAACAGTTCCACTTTTAGTAAATTCACCCGGTTTTGGATTTAATGCCTGATTATTTATTAGTTTACGCCTAGTATTAGCATAATTATTTGAAAGTAGTTTTTCAATACTTACATTCATGTTTTGGGGATCGGTAATATATTTTTTTCCGTCTGCAAATGCTAGTTTTAAAGCTTCTATTTGTTTATGATAGGTTTCTACTTTTTCCTTGTTTTTAAAATCAAAACCTTCCAAAATATTTAAGGCGAGTAAGGCTACCAATCCCTGCCCATTTGGTGGTAATTCCCACACATCGTAACCTCTATAGTTAACACTAATTGGTTCTACCCATTCAGGTGAGTAAGAATTTAAATCTTCTTTTCTAAGAAATCCACCATATTTTCTTGAAAAACGGTCTATTTTTTCTGCTAATTCACCTTTATAAAAAGCTTTTCCCTTTGTTTTTGCTATTTTTTGTAAGGTGAGTGCATGATCTTTTGATTTCCACACATCACCGCTGTTAGGAGGATTACCATTAATTGTAAAAGTTTCAAACCAATTGGAAAATTGTTTTTGGGTAAGTGTGTTTTTAAATTTATCATAAGCTTTTTTCCAATTTTTACTTAATACAGGTGAGATTGGATATCCTTCTTCAGCATAATTAATGGCAGGTTTTAGTACTTCTTTCAAACTTAAATTGCCAAATCTTTCTGATAGAGCCACCCAAGCAGAAGGTGCTCCAGGTACAGTTACAGGTATCCATCCTCTTTTAGGCATTGTTTTAAATCCACGTTTTTTTACTTCATTGATTGAAATATCTTTCGGTGAAGGTCCACTACCATTCAATCCATATAATTTATCCTTCATCCAAACAATTGCAAAAGCATCTCCGCCAATCCCATTAGAAGTAGGTTCAACAACAGTTAGACAGGCAGCAGTTGCGATTGCTGCATCAACTGCATTACCCCCCTGTTTTAAAATATCTAAACCGACATGAGCTGCAAGAGGTTGTGAAGTGGCAACCATACCCTTTTGAGAAAACTTAGTCATCTGTCTTGAAGGATAGGGGTAATTCAAATAATTGTGCTCCATTGTTTTCAACTCCAGTTAAAAAGTTTTTAGAAATATATAAAATGGATAATTAAAGAAACTAAACCAACAATTAGACCGATACTGAGAGTGTAACCGATACATCTTTTTATAATTTCACCTTCTTTATTTAATATCCCGACAACAGAGGTGCCCAATAAAATTTTAGCAGGGGCTATTGCTGAACCTAATGACCCACCTAATGATTGAGTAGAAGAAATCATAACTGGTGATAGGTCTAACAATCCAGCGGTGTTTAATTGGAATGCTCCAAAAAGCACGTTTGAACTGGTATTACTACCGGTTAGAAACGCTCCTAAAATACCTATAAAAGGTGAAAACAGAGGGAATATCTTTCCACTAAAGTTAGCCATACCTTTTGCAAATATATATATCATGCCTGAATTGTTCATAATTAATGCCATAATCATAAGAATAAGAACGGTACTTACCGATGATTTAGCCTTATTATATGTATTTGTGATTACTTTTTTAAATTTTTTAAATGATAGATATTTATTTTTAAAATATATGTATAATCCTATTAAAGACGATAAACCTAAAAAGAAGATAGGATGAGAAAACAATTTAATAGGGGAATAAGATTGTTCAGGAGAAACTTGATAACCTAAATTTGTTGTGAATCCTGGAAAAGAAAAATCAATCTGTAATTGTGGTAAAAAGCTTTTAATTAGAGGGATTTGAAACAAAAGAACTGAGCCAATAAGTACTGCATATGGTAATAGAGCTTTTCCTATAGGCATATGATCAGTTTTAATTTTTTTAATATCTTTAAAAGTTAAATTTGTCTTTTTAAAGAGAACAAGAAGTAAAGAAACAGTTCCTACTATACCTCCCATTAATGCCCCTATATGGGCAAAACCTCCAGCTGCAGCAGCTAGTTGAGCTGTTCCTATCAAAAGGCTGATTGGAAAAATATATAATAAATTATTTTTAACTGCTTTCAAGCCTCCATAAATATGAGCGACAGCAATACCTGTTGCAATTATAGGTATATAGAAAAATAGAGCTAATGTAATGCCAAGTTTAATTGGTTCTAATTCAGTAACCAATTGGAGTGCAAAAAAAGAAGACCCCATAGAACCAAAACTAATAGCCCAAGAATGTCCTATTAAAACAGCGGTAATTGATTTTAAAGGCTTATAACCTGTACCTATTAAAAGTGCACCTACAATTGCTATTGGGACCCCAAAACCTGTTACTCCCTGAATAAAACCTGAAAAAGCCCAACTTAAAAGTATAAATTGGATAGCTCTATCACCATCAATGTTTTTCATAAAGTCTTTGATGGAATTAAATCCTCCAGCAATATCTACTATGTTATAGAGGAAGACAGCACCTACAATAATCAAAATAACATAAAGACTTAATGCAATTCCTTTCTGAACAGCAATCCAAAGATAATTAAATTGAAACTGATAGATAAAAACAGATAGTAAAATAGTGATTCCTAAACTAATAAAAGCAGCTTTCCGTGAGCTCATTTTTATATAAGACATTAAGAACAAAAGTATTATTATTGGTAAAAATGCAGTAATCCACAATAGTAAATTAAATTCCATCGGCTATTCCCCCTGAATTTATCCTCAACACATAGATTATATTATACCCTATTACTCATAATACCAAAAATTGCTTTTCATTTCTATGGTTTTAGAAAAATAATAATATTTATAGTCTCCAAAAAACAATTTTAATTTTTAGAATCTGCCTGGATTTTAAATACCTCTGCTCCTAAAGAAGCTTCTACTACTTTGTTTGGAACTGAGTCGGGGGCAGAAATAAGAACCAGTTTAAGTGGGAATCAAACTGAATTAATCTATAATCGAATTGAAAAAAATAAATACATTGAAGAAAGAATTGAAAATATAGAAAAAGAGGGGCCTAATATTGAAGAGAAAAAGGATTTAGGCTATCTAGAAGCGAAGTCTTGGTTGAGTTCAATAATTAATGATAAACACCCCGTAGTCAAACCTAGGGAAGCTTTCATTGTAACCAAAATACTGGATGCAATCTATAAATCAAATAAAAATGGAAAGGAAATTAAATTTACTTAAAAAAAGGATTTTTAAAAAATATATAAAAAAGAATAGGAAAGAGGTGATGTATTTGGATGAAAATATATTAGGGTCTACATATGGAATTTTATCGGCTGTTGGTTTTGGTACTGTTCCCATTTTAGCTTTGTTTGCTTACGATGGTGGTATAGATGTATATACTTTACTATTTTTGAGATTTAGTTTAGCGTCAATACTTTTGTTTACTTATATATATCTTACTAATAAAAAAATAATACTGAATATCAAACAAATCATTAAAATATTTATTATGGGCGGACTTTTTTATTCGATTTTTAGTTTTTGTTATTTTTCAGCGATTAAATATATACCAGCTTCTTTAGCTGTTTTAATTTTTTATACCTATCCTTTTATTATTGCTATAATATCTTTTTTTATGGGGATGAGGTTAACAAAGAAAATAGTAGGTGCTATAATTGTTTCATTTATAGGGCTAAACTTTGTATTAGGACAAACTGATGGTAATATAGTGATGCTAGGGTTGATCTTTGCCTTTGGTGCATCAATATTTTATTCCGTATATACTTTATATGGAGATTATATTTTAAAAGACGTTCCTTTGCTTACTACAATAGCAATGGTATGCTTATTTGCCGCATTTTCATTTTTGATTGTAGGAATGATGACAAACAATATTCAATTTTCATTTACTCTTCGAACATGGTTTCCAATTATAGGTATTTCAGTTGTCTCTATGTTAGGTTTTTTGGCATTTTTTCAGGGAATAAAACTTACTAGTCCAACATCTGTATCAGTCCTAAGTATGATAGAACCAGTTGTAACTATTGTATTATCTATAATATTTTTCAACGATATTTTAAATTATCTTCAACTTTTTGGGGCTATTTTAGTACTCGGAGGTTCGGTTTTAGTGGTACTCAGTGTGAAAGAAAGAAAAAAAGTAAGATAAAAATATTATGAGAAAAAATTCTCAAAAAAGGCATAACAGTGCTGAACGACCCTCGTTTGTTCTAACCAAACTTTTTAACTTTCTGAAAATTATAATTATTTAATAAATTAAAAAGGAATTATTAATTTTGCATTGAATAAATTATATAGAATACATTGTCGACAATCGACAAAGATAATTAAATTGTTAAATATTTTTGTGGGTGGTGATAAATTAGTTAAGTGATATTAATTTTTTCTCGTAATTTAAACACAATATAAGGAGGTATTGCATTGGCTAAAAAGAAAAGTATTTTGGATTTTTATGAAATGAAAGAAAATAATGAAAAAGTTGCCTGGATTACAGCATATGATTTTCCAACAGCTCAGTTTGCTGAAAAAGCAGGAATGGATATGATTTTAGTAGGAGATTCTCTTGGAATGGTAGTCAAAGGATATAAAGGAACAGTTCCGGTTACCATGGAAGACTGTATTGCCCATAGTCAGGATGTGAGAAGAGGAGCTCCCAATACATTTTGTATAGGAGATATGCCTTTTGGTTCTTATCAAGTTTCAGATGAAAAGGCAGTAGAAAATGCAGCTAGATTTTTAAAAGAAGCAGATATGGATGCAATTAAATTAGAGGGTGGTAGAAGAGTTTCAAGTAAGATTGAAGCAATAAGTGATGCTGGTATAGTTGTATTTGGCCATATCGGATTAACTCCTCAAAGTTCAGGACAACTTGGTGGATTTAAAGCACAGGGGTTAACTGTAGATAGTGCACGTGATTTAATTAAAGATGCTGTTTCAGTTCAAGAATCAGGAGCTCAAGCTATACTATTGGAAGCAGTTCCACCTGAAGTTACAGAATTTATTACTAAAAAATTAGATATTCCCGTCTATTCAATAGGTGCAGGTTTACCTTGTGATGGTCAATTATTAATTTGTGGAGATATGTTAGGAATGTTCCAAGCCTTTACACCTAAATTTGTAAAGCAGTATGCAAATGTTGCAGAAATAGAAATCAAAGCTTTTGAAGAATATATTGAAGACGTTAAAGAAGGTAAATTCCCAACAGATGATCATGTATACCATGCAAAAGATAGTAAAGAAGAGTTTGAAAAATTGTTTGCTGAATTTGAATAAATAGGAGGAATAAAGAATGGCATTTAAGGACATTAAAAAATACTTAGAAAAAGAAACTCCATTTTCACTTAGAGAGAGATTTGATTTACCGGATTCCGATTTAAGATTTGATGGTGGTGCTCACTGCCGTATAGAAATATCAGGGATTGAATCTGTTTCAAATCTCAAAGCAATGGTTAAAGAGGCAGAAAAAAGAAATGTAACAATTCATAGAGTAATTTCTTTAGTTAAAGGAGCTACTCTTTTAGATGATGCTGAATTAAAAGAATTTGCTGCAGTAGGAGCAGAGCATGATTTAGAATTATTAGTCAATCCTTCTGCTAATAGAGGATGGGACCAAGGAAGACAGTATGTAACCGAAGAAGGTTATGTATCTGGTATGAGACTTAGAGGACACGATATGGTATATAATTATTTACGTGAAATCCAACGTTGTATTGATGCTGGTATTCGCGGTTTTTTAGTAACTGATGAAGGTATGCTTAACTTATTAAACGGTTTAAGAGAAGATGGAGTAATTCCAAAAGACGTTAAATTTAAAGTATCCGTCTTTGCTGGTCATGGAACTGCTTTTGGAGGTAAATTATTGCAGGATTTAGGAGCAGATAGCTTTAATCCTCTTGCAGATATGACTTTACCAATGCTATCTTCAATAAGACAGGGTGGAGTTGATATTCCACTTGATGTTTACATGAGTTTGGTAGAATCAATGGGTGGATTCCAACGTTATCATGAATCTGCTGAAATAGCAAGAATAGCAGCACCTGTTTACTTTAAAATTGAACCAGGCCCATCTGAAGCAGAACTATATAATACTTGGGCAGATGCAAGAAACCCTGAATTTGGAGATAATTTAGCAAGAGAAAGAGTTAAATTAGCTCAAATTATTTTAGAATGGTTAGACCGTTCTGAACATGATTTAGTAACTAATGATTATAAAGAAGATCTTTCAATACCCAAAGTGTAAGAAAAATAGACACCAGCTGTTATACAACGGGTGGTGTCTATTAATGAACTATAATTTTTAGAAAATTCTATAAAATATTTATTCAATTAGTAAAGATCAAACTGACTATATGGAGGTAGAAATAAATGGATAATGTTTTTAATTCTGCATTAGATTCATTAAACAAAGCTGGAAAGTTGGCAGGTATAGACCCCAATGTAATGGATTTACTTTCAAGACCAAAAAGAATAATCGATTTTTCCATTCCTTTAAAAATGGATGATGGGAGTTTCAGATTATTTGAAGCCTATAGAGTACATTATAATGATGCATTAGGCCCTACAAGAGATGGAACTAGATTTGTTCCTAATTTGCACATAGATGAGGTTAAAGCACTTGCCTTATTTATGACCATCAAACATGCTGTCTCCGATGTTCCAGCTGGAGGGGGCAAAGGTGGAATTAAAGTAGATCCTTCAAAATTAAGTGATTGGGAGTTAGAAAGATTGACAAGGGGTTTTATAAGAGGCTTAAAACCCAAAGGACCTAAGATTGATATTCCAGGAGCAGACATTGGAACTGATTATCGTACTCAATCCTGGATGCTTGATGAATATGAACAAATTACAGGTGAACATAATCCACCTGCCATAAATGATAAACCCAATATTATGGGTGGGACAGTTGGAAGTGCTGAAGCAACTGGTTTAGGTATCTTTTATGTTACTCAAGAAGCCTGTAAAGATAATAATATTGATTTAAAGGAAGAAGAAGTTGTAATACAAGGTTTTGGACAGGTGGGAGCAACTATAGCTCGTTACTTATATGATTTAGGAGCAAAAATAATAGCTGTTAGTGATATTAGCGGAGGCTTTTATAATAAAAAAGGCCTTGACATTCCAGAAATGCAAAAACATGTAGAAAAAAATCAAAAATTAGAAGGTTACAAAAAAGCAGAAAGCATTAGTAATGAAGAACTGCTTGAACTAGAGTGTGGATTACTAATTCCTGCGGCAGTGCAAAATGTAATAAATAAGGATAATGCTGGCAACATTAATGCCAAGATGATTATAGAGGCTGCTAATGGACCTATCACTCCTGATGCAGAAAACATTCTTAAAGAAAATGGAATTAAAGTTATTCCCGATGTTGTAGCAAATGCTGGAGGAGCAATTGTATGTCATTATGAAAGAATCCAGGGTATAACAGATGACTATTGGGATTTAGAAAAAGTAGAGAAAAGGTTAAATAAACAGATTCTTAATGCATATGTTAATGCTCGTGATACAGCAGAAGAATTTGATACAACAACTCGCCTTGGTGCCTGGATAGTTGCACTTAGAAAAGTTGCACAAGCTGTAAAAATGCGCGGTTGGGTCTAAATTAAAAAGGGAAGGGGTAATAAATTGTTATTTAGTGAAAAAGAATATAAAAAGAGAGTTGAAAAAACGAAAAAGAGAATGCAGGAGAAAGGCATTGACGTAATGATGTCTTCCCATCCTGCTAATATGAATTATCTAACAGGATATGATGGTTGGTCCTTTTATGTACATCAATGTGTATTAGTTTCTTTAGATCAAGAAGAACCGGTTTGGATAGGGAGAAACATGGATGCTAATGCAGCTAAGGTTACTACATATCTGAAACCTGATAATATTAGAAACTATGCTGATGACTATGTTCATTCTCCTATTGGAAAACATCCTGTTGACTTTATAGCAGATGTTATTGAAGAAAAAGGTTGGGGAAATAAGAATATTGGTCTAGAAATGGATCAATTCTATTTTACTCACAAAACATATCAAATACTAAATAAAAGATTTCCTAATGCTAGCTTTATAGATGCAGATCTTTTAGTGGCAATGGTTAGACAAATAAAATCAGACCCAGAAATTGAAATGATGAAAAAAGCAGGAAAAATTGCAGAGAATGTTATGCAAACTGGTATTGACCAACTAGAAGTAGGGAAAAGAGAATGTGATGTAGCTGCAGAAATTTCCAAAGCTCAGATTTCTGGTACAGATAAAATTGGTGGAGATTATCCAGCAATAGTACCTCTTATGCCGGCTGGTGATGGAATAGATGCTCCACATCTAACCTGGTCAGAAAGAAAATATAAAAAGAATGAGCCCGTTATATTAGAACTATCTGGTTGTTATAATAGATATCATGCACCAATTGCAAGAACTGTATATTTAGGTGAACCGCCAAAAAGGATGCAGGAAATTACCAATTTTGTAGTTGAAGGATTAGAAGAAACCCTAGATTTTATTAAACCTGGTGTAACTTGTGAAGCAGTTGAAGAAAAATGGAGAAAATCTATTGCAAAAGGTAATCTTGTAGATGCCTCAAGATTAGGATATTCTTTTGGACTCAATTATCCACCTGATTGGGGAGAACAAACTGCTAGCATGAGACCCCACGATAAAACTGTTTTAAAGAAAAATATGACATTTCATTTGATACCAATTATTTGGCAGGATGAAATTGGATTTGAAATGAGTTCTGCTATTAGAATTACTGAAGATGGATGTGAAGAACTTTATAACTTCCCTCACAAATTATTTAGCAAGTAATGTTTAATTATGTATCCTTAAGCTGATATTGTATAATATGCAGGAATGCAACTCGTTGTAAAGAAATTAAAAATTAAGGGAATTAGACAGAGTAAAATATATAGAATATATATCAGCTTAAATGGAGGGTTAAAAATGAATTTAGAAAGTAGATTTTCTCATAAAAGTCTAAAAAGTGAAGTAGTTGATTATCTTAAGGAACAGATATTTTTAGAAAACTATGTGGGGGGAGACAGGATAGTTGAAACTAATGTAGCGGACGAATTAGATATTAGTAGAGCTCCCGTTAGAGAAGCAATTAAAGAATTAGAAAGTCAAGGATTAGTTGAAAATGTTCCTCGCAAAGGTACATTTGTGGTAGAGTTTGACCAGGATGAAATTCAAGAACTTTTTGATATCCGAGTTATGCTTGAAGAAAGAGTATTTAAAATATTAATTGAAGAAGATTTATTAAGTAAAGAGGATTATGATTATTTAGAAGAACTTGTAGAGGAAATGGTAAAAATTGCAGAAAGTGATAAAGATAAAAATGAAAAAATTATGCTGGTTAACAAAAGAGATATGAAATTCCATAGTTATCTTTGGAGTCAATCAAATAGTAAATGGACTAACAGGATTCTTACCACCCTATATTATCAACTACAATTAGCAATGATTATAGATGCAAAAAAGGAAGAAAACTTAAAAGAGGCTAGTTTAAAACATAAGGATATTCTTAGATGCTTAAAAGAAAATAGTGTGAAAAAGACAAAAGAAGCAGTTATAGATCACATTAAAACCTTGTCAGAGGTGGTGTAAGAAATTTAAAAATATTTTCAATAGTCGACAATTGACAATCTACAACATGATATGAATCCACATATTTATAAAAAGTATTGGAGGTTTATAGGTATGAAAAAAGAGGAAATTTATACAAAAAAAGCTCCTGAACCAGGTAACTATTCTCAAGCAGTAAAATATAATGGTTTGATATTTGTATCGGGACAAACAGCCGATGATATAGAAACCGGCAAACCGGTCTATGGTTCAGTAGCAGAACAAACAAGATTAATACTTACAAATATAAAAAATATTTTAGAAGAAGCCGGTTCAGGTATGAACAAAGTGTTAAAAGTAAATGTATATATATCTGATATGGATGATAAAAAGGAAATGGATAAAGTATATGCAGAGTTTTTTGATCAAGAAATTCCACCGGCTCGAATAGCAATGGCTGTTAAAGGTCTGGATGCAGGCCTTGATGTTGAAATAGATGTAATAGCCTATGAATAATTTATAAAGTTCAAAGGGAGGGTATGATGATGAGTAAAGATATAAAAATGGCAGATATTTTCGAAGCAAAAAATTTAATTTATTCGATCGCAAGAGAAACTCCCTTATATAAAGCACAACACTTATCAAAAACGACCAATGCTGATATATATTATAAATTAGAATTTTTACAGGACACCAGGAGTTTTAAAGTTAGAGGGGCAGCTAACTTTGCCATGCATCTAAACAAAGAAAAAATAAAAAGTGGTCTAACTACTTATTCAACCGGCAATCATGGTCGGGCTACTGCTCATGTAGCACAAAAATTAGGTACAGATGCAAAGATTTGTCTCTCAAAAAATGTACCTCAGAATAAAATTGAAGGTATTAAAAATTCTGGTGGAGAAGTAGTAGTTTATGGTAACAGTCAGGATGAGGCTCAAGAAAAGGCAAATCAACTTTCCCAAAGTGAAAATAGAGCTGTAGTACCTCCCTTTGATCATAAACATATCATCTGTGGACAAGGCACTTTAGGATTAGAGGTAATAGAAAAAATTCCTCAACTCGATAATGTACTTGTTCCATTAAGTGGAGGGGGATTAATTAGTGGTATAGCTTATGCTGTAAAAAATATAAATCCAGATTGTAAGGTTTATGGCATTAGTATGGAAAACGGAGCAGCAATGTATGAAAGTCTAAAAAAGGGAAAACCAATTCAAGTTGAAGAAGCTGAAACTCTAGCTGATAGTTTACAAGGTGGCATATTGCTTGATAATAAATATACATTTGAAATGGTTAAAAAATATGTTGATGAAGTTGTATTAGTCTCAGAAGAAGAGATTAAAGAGGCAATGGTATATGCATTTTATAAAGACCATTTTATCTTAGAAGGCGCAGCAGCTGTTGGAATAGCTGCGATACTTACAGATAAAATTGATGTTTTCAAACAAAAAAGTGCAGTTATTTTAACCGGAACAAATATTTCAAATGAAGAATTTGTCTCAATTATTAAAAAATAATAGGGAGGATTAATAAGTTTATGTCAGTGATTATGGACCCTTTGGTTGCATTTGCTGGATGGATGTGGGGATGGCCTTTAGTAGGAATTTTAACAGTTGTTTCAATAATTTATTCAATTGGTCTAAAGTTTGTTCAATTTAAAAGATTTGGCTTTATAATGAAAAATACATTTGGAAAAATATTTACAACTGAATCTACAGGTGAAGGTACTTTGACACCTATTCAAGCTGTTTCCTCTGCATTAGCAGGGACATTAGGTACAGGAAATATAGCTGGTGTGGGAGTAGCAGTTGGACTTGGTGGACCTGGAGCAGTTTTTTGGATGTGGATAGTAGCTTTACTGGCAGCAATAGTAAAATATGCTGAAATAGTACTTGGTATTTTCTATAGAGAAAAGGATTCAGCGGGAGTATATCGTGGTGGATTCATGTATGTTGTTACAAATGGTTTAGGAAGTGGTTGGAAATGGTTAGCAATGTTTTGGAGTTTCCTCTTCTTTATTCAGTTTACTATAGGAGGAGCTGTACAATCTAATGCACTTGCTGATGTTTTGAATTTATCATTTGGATGGAATAATTTGATTGTAGGAATTGTTGTAGCAATATTAGCAGGAATAGTTATAATTGGTGGTATTAAAAGAATAGGTAAAGTAGCAGAAAGAATTGTACCTTTAATGGCTGTAATATATTTTGTAGGAGCTTTAGTTATACTAATCACTCATTATAATGTAATTCCGCAAGCTATAAGTCAAATTGTTTCGTCGGCTTTCAATGGAATGGCAGCTACAGGGGGCTTTGCCGGTGCTTCTGTAATGATGGTTATTCGTCATGGTTTTTCTAGAGGTGTATTTTCTAATGAAGCTGGTATGGGTACCTCTCCAATAGCTCATGCAACTGCCCAAACTGATCACCCTGCCCGTCAGGGAATCTGGGGAATATTTGAAGTGTTTGTAGATACAATTGTAATGTGTACAATGACAGCTTTAGTCATAATGGTTACCGGAACATTAACTAGTGGAGAAGTTGGCGCAAGTCTTACAGCTCTCTCATTTGGTCAAGGGCTTCCTGGACCAGGTGATCTAATAGTAACATTGTCAACAGCATTTTTTGCCTATACTACTATCTTAGTTGCAGAATATTATGCTGAGACCGGAGCCCAATATGTATTTGGAGATAAAATTATTAAGCCCTTTAGATATGTATTTATCATTGGCCTAGTTGTTGGTGCTGTGGGAGGCTTACAACAAGTATGGGGTTTATTTGACTTATTCATGGCATTAACTGTTGCTATAAATGCGATTGTTATTACCTACTTTATTGGCGATGTGAAAAGACTTACCAAAGAATTTTTCGGTAGTAATGGTCAATTAGCTGATGACTTGAGCAATAGTTTTAATAGTGAAACTAAATAGTTAATAGTTAAAATAAATGGTATGGGGTTTTAAATTAAAAATATTAAAATAATTTTATTACCCCATACCTATCTAATAACTGGAGTGAGTGATGATGAGTTTAAAAAAAGAGTTGGTTAATCAAATAAATAATAAAGCAGAAGAAATCGAAGAAAAAATAATCAATTTAAGAAGAAAAATTCATCAGAATCCAGAATTGGGTTTAGCAGAACATGAAACCAGTAAACTTATTAAAAAAGAATTACAAAAATTAGAGATACCAGTAAAAGATAATTTATATAATAAAGATGATATTAAGGAAGAATTAGATAAATTAGGGGAAGAAATTCAAGATGATCATGGGCCTACTGGTTTAGTTGGTATATTGGAAGGTCCACAAAAAGGGAAAACAGTTTTATTGAGAGCAGATATGGATGCTTTAAAAGTAACTGAAAGTGAAAATGAAAACCATATACCCACTAAGCAAAATTTTCGTTCAAAAAATAAGGGTAAGATGCATGCCTGTGGACATGATGCTCATATATCTATGTTATTAGGCGCGGCACATTTATTAAGTGAATATAAAGATCAAATAAAGGGGAAAATAATATTTCTTTTCCAACCTGATGAAGAAAGAGGCTGTGGAGCTAAATTAATGAAGAAATCGGGCCTATTAAATGATGTAGATGCTGTATTTGGTATTCATGTATGGTCACCAATTCAAGCAGGAAAAGTAATGATAAATAAAGGTCCCATGATGGCCTCAGTTGATAATATTTGGTTAAATTTTAAAGGTGGAGGGGGACATAGTTCTGCCCCAAATGAAACTGAAGAGCCACTCTTAGCAGCAAGTGAATTGGTAAATCAACTATATAAAATGAATGCTAGAAAGGTAGATACTCGTAATCCTTCTTTAATAAGTATTGAATCATTTAATTCAGAAGCTGATTGGGGAGTAATTCCCGATAAAGCTAAATTAAAGGGTACAATAAGAACCTTTGACGAAGATGTTAGAACTACAATAATGGATGAAATAAATAATATTGGAGATAATCTTGCTAATATGCATAATTTAGAATTTGAATTTAATAACTTATACGCTTTTCCACCAACTATAAATACTAAAGACGAAGCACAAATTGCTACTGAAGCAGCAAAAAAATTATTTGGTGACAATGTGTTTGCTGGGAAACCAGTGATGTCTGGTGAAGATTTTTCTTATTATCTACAAGAGTGTCCTGGTGCATTTATATTTTTAGGTATTAGTAATAAAGAAGTAAATACAGATCATCCTCATCATAATCCAAACTTTGATGTTGATGAATCTCTATTAAAAAGGGGTACAGCTTTACATTCGCTTATAGCTTTGAATTACTTAAATTCATAGTTAATAACTTAGAAAGGAGACATTATGCCGGTATTTGAAAAAAATGAGTTTAAAAACAGATTAAAAAGAATTAAAGAGAAGATGGATGAAGAAGGAATAGAGGTTTTATTGGCTACACATCCAGCCAATATGAATTACGTTTCTGGTTATGATGGTTGGTCCTTTTATGTTCATCAGGGTGTTTTAATTTTTATTGATCGTGACCAGCCGGTTTGGTTTGGTAGAGAACAAGATAGTAATGGTGCAAAAATTACCACTTGGTTAAATGATGAAAATATAATAGGATATCCAGACGATTATGTCCAGTCTTTAATAAAACATCCAATGGATTTCATGTCAGATATTTTAAAGGATTTAGGGTATGAGAGTTCAAATATAGGGGTAGAAATGGATAATTATTATTTTACACCTAGAGCTTTAAATTCTATAAAAGAAAACTTACCAGAAGCGATTATAAAAGACGCTAATCGATTAATTCCTTTAGTAAGACAGATTAAGAGTAATCAGGAACTAAAATATATGAAAATGGCATCTAGAATAGTAGAAAAGACGATGCAGACTGCCATCGATGTAATAGATGAGGGAGTTCGTGAGGGAGATGCAGCCGGGAAGGTATATCAAGCACAAATAAGTGGTACCAAAGAATTTTCTGGTGATTATACAGCGATTGCACCTATTATGCCTTCAGCAGAAAGAACTACTACTGCACATTTAACTTGGACTGATCGTAAGTATCAAAAAGGGGATGTAGTTTTATTAGAATTGGCTGGTAGTAAGTATAAATATCATGCTCCTTTATCAAGAACCCTATATATTGGTGACCCACCTGAGGATTTATCGGATATAGCAAAGGTTGTTGTAGAAGGATTGAATAAAACACTTGATTTTATTAAACCAGGAGTGACCTGTGAAGAAGTTGAACAAAAATGGAGAAAATCTATTTCAGGTAGTAAAGTTGTAAAAGAATCAAGGGTTGGTTATTCTTATGGTTTGAATTATCCGCCTGATTGGGGAGAACATACTGCTAGTTTAAGGCCAGGAGATAAAACAATCTTGAAACCAGGAATGACATTTCATTTTATGCCGGGAATTTGGTTAGACGAATTTGGATTTGAAAATAGTGAACCTTTTTATGTTACTGAAAAAGGTTGTGAAACTTTTGTGGATTTTCCAAGAAAGTTATTTACAAAATAAGATAGTTTACAAGGTTGTTATTGTTAACACCTTAAAAAGGGGTGATTGTAAGCATGGACTTTCTAAATAAACTGAATGATATAATCAGAAAATTTGAAGAATATGTGTTAGCGTACGGTGTGATGGTTATGGCCTCCTTAACAATAATTAATGTTATTTCGAGAAATTTTTTCGGCCAGGGACTATCATTTGCAACAGAGATTAATGAGTTTTTAATTGTAATTGTTACTTTTCTAGGGACCAGTTATGCGGCGAGAAATGGAAGGCATATCAGAATGTCTGCTTTCTTTGATATTGCTAACAAAAAAATTAAGAAAATTCTTACTTATATCATGACTGGTGGAACAGCATTAATAATGTATTATGTAACTTATTTATCGGCGATATATGTTTTTGATGTCTTTACATCTGGAAGAATGAGCCCTGTAATGCGTATACCATTAGCCTTTATTTGGATTTGGGTTCCAATTGGTTTATTAATGACAGATATTCATTATACTTTAGCCTTTGTCAAAAACATAATGGAAGATGATGTATGGATTTCTTTTGAAGAGCAATCTGAATATGAAGACTTAGAAACTGCAATGAGTGAAGATGATTCATTAATTAGTTAAGTGTTAATTTATTAATCTTTTAAATATATGAAATAAGGAGATGAGTTGGATGTTAGCGTTAATGGGAACAGTTATGATTGTTTTGCTATTTTTAGGATTTCCAATGATGATACCACTGCTGACAGCACCAATAGTAATAATGCATTTCTATTTTCCTGCTTTTAATCCTACGGTATTAATTCAACAGATGATAGCGGGAATCTTACCTGCTTCACTTATAGCAGTACCTATGTTTATCCTAGCAGCTGATATTATGTCAGCAGGAGAAATGTCAAATAGATTGGTTGATTTTGTTAAGGTATTTGTGGGTCATGTTAAAGGAGGTATGGCTATAACTACTGCTGCAGCCTGTACTTTCTTTGGAGCAATTTCGGGGTCTACTCAGGCAACAGTGGTTGCCATTGGTGGTACAATGAGGCCATATTTATTACGTGATGGTTATGATGATTCTTTTACTACAGCCTTAATAATTAATTCCAGTGATATAGCATTACTTATTCCCCCAAGTATAGGAATGATCGTATATGGGGTAGTAAGTGGTACCTCAATTGGTGAATTGTTTATAGCTGGAATAGGGCCAGGCTTACTTATATTATTTATGTTCGCTGTCTATAGCTATATATATGCTAGAATGAAAGGTATACCTACTCACGATAAAGCCAGCTGGTCTAAACGCTGGAAGGTAACAAAGAGAGCTTTGGTAGCATTTGGATTTCCAGCAATTATTATTGGAGGAATTTATTCAGGATTTTTTAGTCCTACAGAAGCGGCAGCTGCATCGGTTTTTTATGCTGGTGTGATAGAAATATTTGTCTATAAGAACCTAAAAATTACTGATTTAAAGGAAATAGCCTTATCGACAGGTTTAGTTACAGGAGTAGTATTTATCTTAGTTGGGTCAGGAGTGGCTTTTTCATGGTTGATTTCTTTAGCCCGAATTCCTAATCAAATATTACCTGGAATTATAGGAACTAATCCTACACAGGTTTGGGTATTATTTGTAATTGCTGTTGCGTTCTTTATTGGGTGTATGTTCGTGGACCCGATTGTGGTAATAATGATTTTGACACCAATTTTCAAACCTGTAGTTACTTCTTTAGGGATAGATCCTGTTTTAGTAGGTACTTTGGTCACACTTCAGGCGGCTATCGGTTCCGCAACACCGCCCTTCGGTTGTGATATATTCACGGCAATTGCTGTCTTTAAAAGACCATATTTTCAAGTTATCAAAAAGACACCAGTCTTTATCGCAATGCTTCTCGTAGTTTCAGCATTACTAATATTCTTCCCTGATGTAGCATTGTTCTTAAGAGACTTAGCATATGGATATTAATAGGAGGATAGACTGATGGATATTAAAGAAAAAATAAATGAATTAAATGAAGAATTAATTAATTTAAGACGAGATTTTCATAAACATCCAGAACTTGGATTTGAGGAAGTTAGAACAGCAAAAAAAGTAGCTGACTATTTAAGAGACTGTGGACTGGAAGTTACAGAAAACGTTGCAAAAACCGGTGTGGTAGGTCTCTTAAAAGGGGAAAAAGCTGGCAAAACTCTCATGTTGAGAGCAGATATGGATGCTTTACCTATTCAAGAACAAAATGATGTAGAATATAAATCAGAAAATGATGGAGTTATGCATGCTTGTGCTCACGATGGTCATACTGCGATGCTTTTAGTGGCCGCAAAGATATTGTCCGAATATAAGAGTGAATTAAATGGAAATATCAAGTTTGTATTTCAGCCTAATGAAGAAACAGCAGGGGCAAGAAAAATGATTGAAGAAGGTGTTTTAGAGAACCCTAAAGTAGATGGGGCATTTGGTTTACATCTTTGGACTCCTATTGAAAGTGGGAAAATAGCTATATCTCATGGTGCAGTGATGGGGGGATTATATGAATTCGAAGTGAAAATAAAAGGTCAAGGTGGTCATACTTCGGCTCCCCATACTGCTATAGATCCAATACTAGTAGCTAGTAATGTAGTACAATCTGTTCAATCCATTCAGACAAGAGAAATCGATCCTTTAAAGCCAACACTGATAATGTTTGGACAAATTAATGGTGGTACTGCAACAAATGTAATTCCTGAAGAAGTAGATTTAAGGGGTACAATTAGATATCTTTATCGGGATGACCCAGATGGAGAAGAAAGACCGAAAGAAAGATTTGAACGTATTATTAAAAATGTCTGCGATTCTCATAGAGCTGAATATGAAATTGATTATATTGTGGAAAGTCCACCTGTATATAATCATAAAGATATGGTTGAATTAGCTTATGAAAGCGCCCAAGAAGTATTAGATGATAAAAGTAAGATAGTAGACTATACAAATTTAGCTGGAGAAGATTTCGGAGACTTTTCAGATGAGGTACCTTCCACTTTCTTTTTCATTGGTACCGGAAATAAGGAAAAAGGGTCTGATTTTGCCCATCATCATCCTCGTTTTAATATTGATGAAGATACTTTAGCAAATGGTGTAGAGATGCATGTTAGAAGTGCACTTAATTACTTAAATAAATAGTTATTATAATTTTTTAAGAGGAGGTTGATAGAGATATTATAAATAATATTTAGTAAACCGAGAATTATATTTTGTAAAAAATAAAAGGGGGAAATTAATTAAAATGAGAAAAATTTATCAGATTTTCGTATTAAGTTTAGTAGCATTAATGTTGTTTAGTGTTGTAGGTTTAGAAAATGCAGAAGCCCAAAAGTATAATTGGAAATTTGCATTAGAGGAAATTGAAGGCAGTGTGCAACATGAGTGGGCGAAAGAATTTAAGAAGAGAATTGAAGAAAAATCTGATGGTGAAGTTAATATCGATATCTATCCTTATGGTACATTAGGAACTAGTGGAGATATTTCTGAACAAACCATAAACGGAGTATTAGAATTTTCATTCTCTACTCCAAGTTGGTTTGCAACTACAATCCCAGAAGCTGGTATGTTCTCACTTCATTATTTATGGTCAGATAACCTACAGGTTAATAAACACGTAATGGAAAACAGTGAAGCAATTTATCAAGACTTATCTGGTATTTATAATGAAAAAGGATTAAAATTATTACAAGTATTTCACGAAGGATGGCAAGTATGGACTGCTAACAAACCTATAAGAGAGCCTAAGGATTTCAAAGGTGTTAAAATAAGAGTTATGGGTGATCCCATCTTAATTCAAAACTATAAAGAATATGGTGCTAATGCTGTACGTTTGGCTTATTCAGAAATCTATAGTTCTTTACAGTTAAACATGATAGATGCTCAGGTTCAACCATATTTTGCTACTCAAGAAATGAAATTCTATGAACAACAGGAATACCTAATTGAAGCTAAACAAGTTCCATTTATAACTGGTGTTATCATAAACCAGAACTTCTTTAATAATCTTCCTGAAGAATATCAAGAAATGATAGTTGAAACTTCAAGAAATATGACAGATTATATATTTGAAGTTCAGCAGGAACTTAATCAAAAAAGACTTAATATGATGTTAGAAGATAAAGAAAGCTTAAAATTAATTAAACTTACAGAAGAAGAAAGAGCAGCATTTGCAGCAAAAGCTAAAAATGTATGGGAATCATATAAAGAAGACGTTGGGCCAGAAGGTGCACAAATTTTAGAAAAATTACAGTCTGAAATAAAAGCTGCAGAAGAGATGTATGCTGACTAAATAAATTTAAATGAAATCAAAAAATACGGGGGCAATTTATTTGCCCCTGTAATTTTTAATTGAGGTGGTTATTTATGTCCTACCAGGCAAATAGAGGACAAACCAGTTATGGTGAAGCAATTGGAATATTAATGTTAGATACTTATACTCCTTTTATACCAGGTGATGTGGGTAATGCGTCAACGTATGATTTTCCTGTACGTTACGAAACTGTAGATGGCCTTACTGTGAAAAGAATATTTTCAAAAGATAAAACAGCATACAATTCTCTACTCAAGTCTGCAAAAAAATTATCCCAACAAGGAGTTAGAGCGATTACTGGAGATTGTGGATTTATGGCAATTTTCCAGAAAAAATTAGCTGAGGAACTGGACATTCCTGTCTTTTTGTCTAGCATGTTACAAGTTTCTTTCATGAATAATATAATTGGTAAAAACAAAAAAGTTGGAATTATTTCAGCTAACTCAAAATCACTTAAAGATGAAAACTTATTTAAAGAAGTAGGTATACATGATTCTTCTCAAATTATTATTAATGGATTGGAAGACAAGCCTAACTTCAGTAAATCAATAATTGAAGAAGTAGGAATCTTAGAGCCTGAAAAAATTAAAAAAGAAGTAGTAAATACTGCTGTTAAAATGACTGAAAATCATCAAGAAATTGAACTATTTCTTTTAGAGTGTAGTGTATTACCACCATATTCTAAAGCTGTACAAAAAGCAACTGGGTTACCAGTTTTTGATTATATAACTATGATTAATTATGTTTATTCCACAGTGGTTCAAAAAAATTATAATGGCATTTATTAATATTTATATATTTTTGTAAAAAAAGCATTAAAAAGAAAGGAATGATAAATTTGAAAAGTGATATTCAAATAGCACAAGAAGCAGAAATGAAACCAATAATCGAGATTGCCCAACAACTTGGTTTAGACAAAGAGGACTTAGAACTTTATGGTAATTACAAAGCCAAACTCAAGTTAGATGTTTTCAACAAACGTGAAG